>QMLZ01000119.1 GCA_003646995.1 Deltaproteobacteria bacterium
ACAGTAAAGGGAATCGCCTGTTTTTTGGCGACGCGTGGCACATGATCCCCCACTACAGATACATGGGGAACTCCTTTCTATCCCTGCTAACTAAGATTGCCTCGGGCTACTGGCACATAGCTGTTTTTCACAGCGGATACACTGCAATTTCCCTGTTGGCCTTGCGAAGACTCGATTTGGATAAAATCTACAGGCGATATGGAATGCCCAATGATATCTTGATCAAACTCAATCAGCATGATTTCAGAGTGAGAGATGTACACATACGTCCAGTTTATAATATAGGCGAAAAGTCCGGCATTAGGTTGCTAGAGGTCATCCCAAAGATAAGCTGGATACTGTTCAAGGGTTTTTGGCAAAGGCTTTTCTTCAAGTATGTTATAAAAGATTTTCACCCCTTAATCTTCTTTTATCTTCTCTCATTTGTCCTACTCCTTGTCAGTGTGCCCCTTGCTGTTCGTTTATTTTGGGTCTGGGGCCACACTGGTAACATACCGGATATTAATGCCCTAGCCCTGGTTTTTACTGTGATAAGCGGACTACAGACCCTTTTTTTCGGCATGTGGTTTGATATGGACTATAATAAAAATTTGAGATGACAAGAGACTTTACCCATCAACGATACAACGAGATAATACAAACCTTAAAATCTAATGGGTACCACTTCCTGAAATTCTCTGAGTATCCCAAGGCGTGTCGTTTTTCACCAGTCGTTATTCTCAGGCACGATGTGGATCGGCATCCTCGAAAATCTTTGGCACTGGCATTATTGGAACACGAGCTTGGCGTAAGGAGTACTTATTTTTTTCGAGTAAAGCGTTGCTCGTTTAATCTGGCCATCATGAAGTTAATCAAGGAGATGGGTCACGAGATAGGTTATCATTATGAAGACTTGAGTTGTTGCGGCGGGGATCACCTTAGTGCATGGCAGAGTTTTAAAAGAAACTTAAGTCTTTTTTCACCGGTATGCACGGTAAGAACCATTGCAATGCACGGAAGTCCTTTTAGCCCGTGGGACAACAGGAACCTGTGGGATTATTATGATTACCGGGAGTTGGGCATATCGCTGGAGGCTTACAGGGACATAGATTGGAGTCGATTTATATATTTGACAGATACTGGCCGTAATTGGAACGGAAAACATAATTTGAGAGATAAGGTACGCTTAGGCGATTTTGTTCAAATGGAGGACCTAAAAGACAGCGAATGTGTAATGCGCTTTATTTCAATGAGCCGACCGGATCTTGTTATTTCGGTTCATCCGGAGCGATGGAACGACAGTATTGTAGATTGGCTGTTGTCTTTATTGCTGGACAGTTGTGCAAAGATTTTAAAAAGAATAATTTCTTTATCAAGGTACAATAAATAGGATCAGATCTTGAATGAAAGCCGAATTTCTGCTTCTAAGCCCTGAATACTACCATTTGTGGGATCGATTCGTGGACATTAGCCCGCAGGGCAGTATTTTTGCAAAGACCTTTTACCTAAAGGCTCTAGGTGCTCCGTTCAAGATCGGCGTAATAATGTCCGACAGCGGGATCCAGGGCGGCTTGGTCTTGGCAAAAAACGAACTGGGGGTGTATTCAAATCCACTGCTCGCGAAGTATCTTGGGATACTGTTGAGACCGGCGGAAGGAAAATATGTGAATAGGATCACTGTTGAAAAGCAACTGACCGAGCAGATTGTCTCCTGTATCTCTTGGTGCAGGTCCTTTGACTACACATTCCACCCCAGCTTCAAAAACTGGCTGCCTTTCTACTGGCGTGGTTATAGGCAAGAGGTAAGATATACATACAGGATTAATGATAGCTCAAACCTCGAGAAGATTTACGGGGAGGTGGAGTCAAGGGTTCGGAAGAATATTCGTAAGGCTCAAAGGCATGGCATAGAAGTTGTCGACGAGGTGCCATCCGATATTTTCTACAAGATATGGAATTCCACATTTAAGAGGCAAGGGGGATCGGCCCCAATTTCCTTTCAAAAATTTGAGAACATTAGAAGGAAATTAGAACAAGAAGGCTGCATCAAGTTTTTTGGGGCAAAGGACAAAAAAGGCAGGTTTCATGCGGTAACAGGTATAGTCTTTGACAGTAGGTGCTCTTACCTTCTCTTCAACGGCATGGATACCACACTGCCCAACTACGAAGCCAATACCTTCCTGGTATTAGAAACCATAAGTCGCGCGTCTCAGCTGGCCGACGCCTTTGATTTCGAGGGATCAATGCTTAAATCCGTTGAACGGTTTTATAGGGGATTTGGAGGCCAGCTGACTCCATATTACAATATCTGGAAGGCAAATTTGTTCAATAACCTTAAGCGATGGGGTATTAAGACTTACAAGAGGCTGAAATATGGCCAATAGGTTTAACTCGTTTCGAAGAATAGCCTTACTCGCCCAGTCAATTGCAGGGAACAATCCTCTATTGGAAAGAATAGAGAAGGCTATGCTATCTCGAACTTCCCCAACAGGCCCACCTCCGCTTTTTATAATCGGAGCTCCAAGGACGGGCTCTACTCTACTGTTTCAGCTTCTTCTAGCACGTTACCGATTCGTCTGCTTAACAAACATACAGTCCTTTTTCTATGCCTCTCCCGTAGTTGTCGGAAGATTACTTTATCGCTGGATTAGACGCACTGGTATTAATACGGGGTTTTCGAGTAAATATGGTTACATCAAAGGAATGTTTTCCCCGTCAGAGGCGGGTAGGGTGTTTGCGAGATGGTTTGGTGAGATTGGGAATTCTTCTCGAGAACCTGGTTTGGAAAAGGAGATGGTGCGTGGCTCCGTGTACTTCCTTAGCACCTTATTCGGTTGCCCGTTCCTGGCCAAGAACTTGAACAACAGCCTCCGGCTACGGCGAATCAGGGCGATATTTCCCGAAGGCGTTTTTGTGTGGGTGAAGAGAGACCCGCTTTTTGTATGCCAGTCGATCCTGGAGATGCGAAGAACCGTGACGGGCTCTGATCATCATTGGGTGAGCGTGACCCCTTTAGGGTACGAAAAACTCAGCAATAGATCCCCATTAGAACAAGTTGCCTGGCAGGTTGCAACCATTGAAAAGAATATAGAACATGACCTGAGTAAGGGTCAGATGGAGAAAGTTATCCCCGTTGACTATGAGTCCCTTTGTGAGGAACCGCAAAAGGTTTTACGCGATATCTGTTTCTTTTATGAAAGGGTGGCAGGTATTCCTTTAGAGGAGACAGGAACGAGGATCCACTCCTTGAAGCCGAGTAACCGGCAAAGGTTAAGTGGCCAAGAGTGGAAATTGTTGAAGTCATACGTGGAGCAGTATAGTGGGAAGAAATCGCGCATATCCTCTGTTAACGATAAGCAGCAATGATCTTCCTGAATGCCTTCACATAGTACTTTCCACCAGTTTCTATATTCACCACATATCGCCTCATTGTTTCATAACCCGCTAAGGATATTTTTTTACACTCCTTTTCGTGATTCATCGCAAAGGCCATGGCCTCTGCCATTGATTTGGCGTCATGGGGAGTGTACAGGAGGGCATTTTGCCTGTGTTTCCATATGGTTCCATTGAGGGGGGAAAAGTCCGCTATTATAAGAAGACGTCTGTAAGAAGCGGCCTCTTGGGCCACGGCATTGAGGGCGAGACCGCCCACGACACATTGGCACTTATCCAATATGGGGAAGATGTCTCTTACGTATCCGTGAAATCGAATTAGCGACTCAAGGTGCAGTTCCTTGGCCTTTTGTTCCATGGCTTTTCGCAGAGGACCATCACCAAGGACATGAAGTACGAAATTCGTATGGCGTTCCCTAAGGATGGAGGCCGCCTGGATAAGAATGTCTTCTCCTTTGGGCACATTGTGTACTGTTGCTAGGCGGCCAATATAGGCGAATCCGAAGGGGTCACCTGGCTTTCTGTTTGAAAAAGCGTTAGAAGGTGGTTCTGGAGCGATCCTGGAAATAATGGGTAGCTCCACGAAATTACCGGGGTACTTGTTCTTGATCAATCTTCCTCTACCCGTATCACCCCATATGTGAAGGACGGCAGCTACTTTTGAGAAAACAAATTTGTTGATTAGATCAGGTATAAGCCTAATGTCGCTTCCGCGGTATGTAACAACTACTGGCACTTTCAAGAGGAATTGCAAGGGCAAAGCCAGCAAAGCCAGCGGCGTCCAATTAGCATGTATAATATCAGCCTTAGTAGCAAATCGCGCCATCGAAAAAAAGAAAGCCCCCAGGAAAATCGGAACTTGGAATACCCGGGGAAAAAGGTGTTCTCTTGAATACAAGGGGGCCTTCTTTATCCGTATTTTTTGCATTTTTTCGGGAATAAAGTAACGAAAACGGTGAATCATAAATCTTTCGGAAATTTTTTCCGTCTTTTTCAAGCCAGGGACATGAGGTGTCAGAACCTTAACCATTGCTCCTGCACGGCTGTACGCCAAAGCCTCGGTTAGAACAAACGAGCCACCGTAAAAACTTCCAGAAGTATCATTGGGATCCGGAAATCCAGGAGACAGCACTAGTATTCGAATAGGGTTTCTACGCCCATTTCCTGGTCTATTTTTTGATTGGACAGGCTCCATATGTCTATTGGCTGATGATGGCATAATACGCATTACAAGGAGAGAAATAATGTTCTCAGTTGTCCATAGCTTGTTTGGATAAATTATGCTAATAGTTAATATGTTTTACTCCCCTATGTCAAAAATGATTTGTATTAAAAACGACAGATTTATGACGGAAGCGAGTGCGAAAACTGTCGACCCATGTCTATCAAACCTCATAATAGTATTTTTGCTGAGACATTCTGATTACTAATGAACGGTTTGCAATGTCCTTGCCAACAACAAGCTTTCGGGACCATATCAGATGCTGAACCTTAGTGCATGGCAGGGCTGGCACAGATCTTGTACTATAGCATTTTGAACACGATCAGCAATCACTTAATCCACTTTTGAAAGGCTCGCGGAGTTTTTCCAGTGTGTGGTATTTGTGGCATCTTCAATCTAGATGGGGAGCCAATTCCCCACAAACATATCAAGACAATGGTCGACGCCCTTGCCCACAGGGGCCCAGATGACGAGGGTTGTTTCATAGACATCAATATCGCACTGGGCCACAGGCGCCTTGCCGTGCTGGACCTGTCACCCTCCGGTCACCAGCCCATGGCCAATAGAGACGGTAGCTTGGTATTCGTTTATAACGGCGAGGTGTATAATTACCTGGAGCTGAAGGTGGAGCTTGAGGCCCTAGGATATCAATTTCGTTCCCGGACTGACACTGAGGTCTTACTGTACGCATACGAGGAATGGGGAATCGAGTTCGTAAAAAGACTGAATGGGATGTTTGCATTCGCGTTGTGGGACTCTAGAGCCAAAACGCTTTACCTTGCGAGGGATCGGTATGGTATTAAACCCCTGTACTGGACGAAAGTTGGGAGTACCTTCATTTTTGCCTCAGAGATAAAAGCCATACTGACACATCCAAAGGTAAGCTCTGACATTAACCCCGATGCACTCAATGAGTACTTCACGTTTCAGAATTTGTTTCGATACCATACTCTTTTTAAGGGTATCAACCTACTGCAGGCCGCCTCTGTCAGATGGATAACCGAAGGAGAGGGTAAACTGAAGAAGCAAACTTGGTGGGATTATGATTTCACTAACCGCGAAGAGAGCATGTCGATGGAGGAGGCGAGGGAAGAAACCCTTCGACTGTTTAGGCAGGCTGTTACGCGTCAACTCATTAGTGATGTGCCATTGGGTAGTTACCTTTCTGGGGGAATGGATTCGGGTTCGGTTGTTGCTGTAACCTCAGAGCATATTCCTAGGCTCGCTACTTTTACCTGCGGATTTGACATGTCTTCGGTTACGGGCCGTGAGGCAAATTTCGACGAAAGGCGAGAGGCAGAGCTTATTTCATGCTATTTCAAGACAGAACACTACCAACAAGTGGTCAATGCCTCTGATATCGAGTGGGCTTTGCCAAAGGTAGTATGGCACCTTGAGGATCTTCGCCTGGGAATGAGCTATCCCAACTTCTATGTAGCACGCCTCGCCTCTAAGTTTGTTAAAGTTTGCCTAACAGGTGCTGGAGGTGATGAGCTTTATGCCGGATATCCTTGGAGATACTACAGGGTATTCGATTCCGTGGGGCGGGACGACTACCTGCGTCAGTACTATGGGTTTTGGCAGCGCTTAGTGTCTGATAAGGGGAAGAGGCTCCTTTTTACGGATGAGATCTGGAAGGAGATTCGTCAGCATGACACCTTTAGGACATTTAGCCGTGTGTTTACGTTCAACGATCGGCTTAAATATGATAGCCCTGAAGAACATATCGCGAATTCATTATATTTCGAGATTAAAACATTTCTCCACGGGCTTCTAATCGTGGGGGACAAGCTCTCCATGGCCCATGGTCTGGAAGAGAGAGTCCCGTTTTTGGACAATGATCTGGTTGAATTTGCACAGCGCATCCCCATTCGTCACAAGCTGGCCAACCTAGAGCGTATTAAGAGGATGGACGAAAATGAGACGAGAAAATTGAGACGGTATCAGACCTTTGATGATGGGAAAAATGTCTTGCGGAATGCTATGGCGAGCTTATTGCCTGAAGAGGTGATTAGACGGAGAAAACAAGGGTTCTCATCTCCTGATGAGTCTTGGTACAGGGGTGAAGCCGTTAAATTCGTGCGAGCTGTCCTCACTAACAAGAGGGCCTCCTATAAGGAATTCTTGAACCCGAGATTTGTATCAAGGATTGTGGAGGAACACTGCGCAGGCAAGAAAAACTATCGGCTGTTGCTGTGGTCGCTGCTATGCTTTGAATACTGGTGCCGGATATTTCTGGAGGGCAGAGAGAGCTCTGAGATAATATACAAATAAACATAACAGTAACAAGGTTAGCCATGGGGCAACTGCAAGTTAAGAATAAAATTACTCCGGAATATGATTTCCTAGTTGGGTTAAGAGACGACCTTTCACCCTGCTATGCTCCTTATTACTTGAGATTGCTGTGCTATTATCTTAAGACCCGCAGGGTGTTGTTGATTTTCAGCGAGGGCGGAACGCCATTAGGAGTGCTAGCTTTCCTAGTCAAGGATGGCCCAGAGGGACGCGTAGCCAACTCAATGCCCTATTATGGCAGTTATGGTGGTTGCGTCGTAGCGCCTTCCCTATCCAAGCGAGAACAAAGACAAGTGAAAGAGAAACTGTTGCAAGGTGCTCTTCAGTGGGCCCGTGAAGACAATATAAGGCTTCTTACGATAATCAATCATCCTTTTGAAGAGGATCCTGACCTTTATGAGGAGGTGTTGAAACCCACTTTTCAAGATGTGCGGATCGGCCAAGTGCTCAGATTGCCGAAAAAAGAAAGCATGGAAGAGGCGTTAAATGAGCTTTTGAAAATGCACCGCAAAAATAGGAACGTGGTAAGAAAGGGGATTAGGCTTACTCAAGTGAGAGCTGAAACGGCGGAGGATGCGTTTAATTTCTTGTATCGAACCCATGCTGAGAATATGAGAGCAATCGGGGGAACTCCCAAGGAATGGGCATTCTTTGATATTGTGAGAGGCCAATTAGAGCCCGATAGCCATTACCGACTCTACGTGGGCTATGTAGAAGGAAAACGAGCAGCTGCGTGTCTTACTTTTAGATATGGTAAGGTGATAGATTATTTTACGCCTGCTATCGATCAACGCTTTAGATCAACTCAGGCCTTGAGTGGTGTCATAGTTAAGGCGATGCAGGAAGGAACTATTGATGGATTCACTTGGTGGAATTGGGGTGGTACGTGGCTGAGCCAAACCGGTGTTTACAGGTTCAAGGCCAGATGGGGAGGGGAAGATAGGTATTATAAATACCATATAAAGGGATTAGGCGATCTGGAACATTTTGTAAAACTGGGTAGAAAAGGTTTGCTTACTTTTTACAGGCATTTTTATACATTGCCGTTTGACAAAGTTTGTCTTTGAACCCAAAGGCATATCTAGATTGATCCAATACTCGTAGAGAAAAATTCCGATGATGCGGGAAAAATACGGGGACCCTGAAGAGAAAGAGAGAACTGAGGAATTCAGGAAAAACGAGGGGGAGGAAGCATTCCTCGAGATCCTAAATGATTACCTCGCCCCTTTTGAAGAAGCACTCGTCGAAAGGGCGGATTCGCCTCGCCTACCTGTTACCTTCATTGTCGGTACGCCACGGTCTGGAAGCACTTTGTTCATGCAGTTGGCTGTAAGTAGCTATGAGCTTGGATACCCTTCTAATTTAATGGCTAGATTTTTCAGGGCGCCTGCAGTTGGGGCGTGGATTCAAAGACTAACAATCGGGAGAAACAGGGTGGCCAGAACGGCCTATCAGAGTACATTTGGGGTTACAAATTTTCCAGAAGAACCACATGAATTTGGGTATTTCTGGACCTCCTTTTTTAAACCAGGAACCACTCACTGGTTTGAGCCAGAGGAATTGGAAAAGGTTAAGAAAGAGAATCTGCTCCAAAAGCTTTCTGCGATTGAGACCATATTAGATCGACCTCTTATTTTCAAATCTCTTAATCTTGATTTTATTGTAGAATATTTAGGAAACATCCTACCGAAGCCATTTTTCGTCTATGTTAAGCGCGACCTTTACTTTTCTGCTGAATCTATTTACATAGCAAGAATAAGGAGATACGGGAGTGCAGATGTATGGTGGAGCCTGCGGCCGAAGCAATATCCGCTCCTTAAAAAAATGGACCCTTTCCATCAAGTTGCGGGCCAAGTATGGGCGGTCAAGACGGAATTGGAAAGGCAGTTAAGCACAATTCCCGAGGCTCAAAAGCTGGAACTTGATTACAAAGCTGTCTGTGAAAACCCGGCTAGAGAGCTTGGAAAATATGCAGCGAAGATGCAGGCTTTGGGCTGTCCCCTCAACAGCCGCTTTGAGCCT
>QMLZ01000531.1 GCA_003646995.1 Deltaproteobacteria bacterium
AGAGACGAGTATAATGACATGATTCAATGTGTTATTATCACAGCGATGGACTTCGACAGATACAATAACACTGCTGCTGGGGATCCACAAGCTCCTGTCGCTCATAGTGATCTTGATGGAAACATAAGGAGTAGTGCAAAGACGGTCGAGAAAAACATGATCTTGTATGCCATCGGACATGAAGAACTTATTTAAGGTGTATATATATGGGTAAAGGTCAATCTGAGGTAATAAAGGCCCTTTTATTAATAGGGATAATGGTAGCTGCAATAATCTCATATATGGAGATGACCTCTAGTTTTACAAGTTCTTACGAAGAGGAACTGGTAACAAGAAGTTTCAGGCAGATAGGAACGTATATTGTAGAGACGGTAAATCACAATCAGGCAGCACTATCCGCAAATCCCACGGCTACTGAAGCTGTAGATTATATAATCGTCAATCTTGACATTCCCAAAAAAGTTGGCGATCATTACTACACTATCCAGGTTAAGGAAAACAAGTTCTGGATTTACGCCAACGATGATCATGACTTATCCGTGGAATACCCAAAAGATGGATTCGAAGGGTACACTATTTCTGGGAGTATCAATAGCATAGCTGAAAATCATTATCTAAGCATAGGGGGCCCCTCAAACTACCTTTTTTCCTCAAAACTCTTTTATAATGGAAAGGTCATCCCAGAAGTAGGCGATCTGAGTACTACTTTTGAATACTGGGTAATTTTTGAGAATGCAAACATAAATGAAGTTGATCCTGAAGAAGAGAATCCATCAGATGTTAATGCTACGCTCTATGTAGGCTCTGGTACGATACTCAAGGATTATAAAATGAAGAAAGCTACACCTTCAAAACCAGGCATACCTATCCCTGCAAATTTAGATTATTTAACAAATGGTAAATTCGATGATGGCGAACTGTTTTACAAACAGCTAGATCTACTAAGTGCAATATCATTAGATCAATCACAAGGAAATTATTTCTATTATTTTAAATGTGAGTATCAGGGAAAAACTGAAAAATTTCCATTTGACAAGATTTCAGGTCCTAAAATCCCAATAAATCTTGAATTAACAGCAACTCCAGAGTACATTTATACAGAAGGCGTAGGACCAACTCCAAATGAATCCGATATAAAGGTACAAGTCACTGACAGAAAAGGAGATGGTATCTCTGGTGCAGATGTGAGACTGTCTACAACACTTGGGCATTTCCCCAATGGTAATAAGAATGAAGTTATTCTTTCTACAGAGTCGAATGGAGAAATCAGTACCACTCTAAAGAGTGGTATCCCTGGAATAGCAAAGATAACGGCATCAACATTTGGCGTTTCAGAAGAAGTAGAGGTAACGATTCATGGAACTTTGGATCATATATCGATAGAGTATTATGGAGGCAGTCCTGTTACTGCTACTATGATGGTCAAAGGACAGAGTAAGACTTTTTACGCGAGGGGATATGATAGTGCTGGGCTACTGTTAGGGGATGTAGAGGTAGACTGGAGCACGACAGGAAGCCTTGATGATACCGATCTTGATCCAAAAGATGGGACTATAAAGACAACGTTTGCACCTTCAAGTGAGGGAGCTGGGAGGGTAGTTGCAGTTACCCTGGACGGCGAGCATACAGCGTACACAGGCTGGATAACATGTTTTGTTGATGTTTATTCAATAAAAATTACCGATAAGGATGGAATTCCAGTCGGAGATCTCACTATTACAACAGCGGATGAAGATGTGAAACTTTACTGTAAAGGATATGACAAAGATGGTATTTTTGTCAGAGATATAAATGCTGACTGGGAGCTCGTGACTGGAAGTCTCAGTTTTACGCCTCCAGGAGGTCCCACCAATTATATAACATTAAACCCCTCTTCTGAAGGATCCCAAAACCACATAGCCCATACTTCAGGGATCATACGAGCGTATACCGGCGTTTTTGAGGATTATACGGGAACCATTCGCGTGAATCATCATCCTGACGTTAACGGCATAGAGATTTATAATAATGATCGTAATGAAAGAATCACCGAACCATTCGAGGTAGGGGGATATACAGTGCATCATTTATGTGCTCGGGGTGTAGATACGACAGATCCAGATACCCCTCTGGAGTATGTGTATGTAACGTGGGGTATTACAGGAAATATAGGTACCTTCGTGCCTGGTTCTCAGACTATGACAGAAGGTATGTCGGTAACCTACCGTTCAAGTGATCCTCTTCTAGATGAGACAGAAACGGGATCAATAACGATTAGATGTGATTGTCCATATATTGATAAAATAGATGTAACGGTACACTCATGTCCGTTTGTCTATTCCTACCATAATGGCTGGCATTATGAACATGAATCGTATCCCTTTGCGATAGCAAAATCCTTGGAATACACTTCTTATGAGCTTTTAGATTACAGTTCAAAGATCTTTAAACTCAGTGAAGAGAGAGATGAGATTTCTTACACAAATGAGATATATCTTATGGAAGTCGAAGAAAACGTATATCCTGATGTTTACGGAGATCTTCACAGAATAAATGAAAAAATACTACCCT
>QMLZ01000532.1 GCA_003646995.1 Deltaproteobacteria bacterium
CTCGACTTCAAAGGCTTCATATTTAAGCTACGAGGGGACTAGAATGGCGAGGAAAAAGAGGGTCAACGAAAGCGGGGGAGGGACAGGGAGTTGGATGGTCACGTTTTCTGACCTGTCAACCCTTCTTCTCACATTTTTCGTGCTCCTGCTTTCCATGTCATCAATGGATGACCTCAAGCTGAAGAGCATGTTCCAAAATTTTACCAGTAGCTCTGGGATATTGCTCTTCAAGCAATATGGAGAGATCTACCACGCAAAAGAAATATTTATTCAGGGTCTATATGAGAAATTGAAGGACGCGCTGATAGTAAACAAAGAAACAGAGGGCATAGAGAACGAGCTTGCTTCCAACCTTACTGAAAACCCTTTTGTCAAGGCCAGCGGTGCGGTAAAATTCGAAAATCTCGAAAATGGATTCAAGGTTGTCTTTGGGCAAAACCTGCTTTTTCGCTCAGGCAGCGCAGAAATAAGACCCCGGATGCGGCCGGTATTAAAGCAGGTAGCTGACTTCATAAGGGTGTCTAACTATCAGGTATATATTGACGGGCACACTGACGCTGTCCCAATACATAACGAAAATTTCAGTTCAAATGAGGCGTTATCCTTGGCCAGAGCTTACAACATAATGGAGTTCCTGGTAAAAGGCTGTGGTGTGTCTGCCAACACAATAGCATTGGCTGGCTACGGGGCGCTCAGGCCCGTTGCCTCCAACAAAACTGCCGAGGGCAGGGCCAAAAATCGAAGGGTGGAAATTATCTTTAAAAACCAAAAATACTTTTAGCCCTGAGCCTTATTGCAGATTTTCAAAAATACTATTCAAAATGTGAAAGTGGACCTTTGGGTCACTTATTGCTGCCTTCACTTGTTCCAAATTCTTCCTCAAACCCTGCGGTGGCTCTACAAAGACCAGCCGAAATCGATTCAAACCCTTCCCATCCCTTTCCCTGATGCCTTTTTTGGTCAGTTCAAGAATCTCGTTTGGCTTGGAAACATTCTTGTTGCACGGCACCATATACATCAACAACCTGTCTCCAACAACAACTCTGGCATACCTCCAACCGGCAGAGCTGATCCATTCCGCGGTATATCTATCAAATACTTCCAAGGGACACTTGCATCCTAGGGATTCCTGCACGAGTTTTCTTAAATTTTCCTTACTCGAAAAATGTGACAGCCATGACCTGGTCATTTCTCGCCTTTTTAAGACACAACAGCTCTGAGAATGGCCCAAGCAAGATGAGCTGCTCAGTTCTTAGACATAAGGTAATTAACGGCCTTTTCAAGCCCATCCAAGGTGAGCTCGAACATCGGAAAGATCTCCCGAATGATCTGGATAGTCCTTGTATATGGCCATTCTTCTTCCAGCTTTGGGTTCAACCAGACCGAGTGAGGAAAGGTATCCGCAATGAACCTCAGCCTCTCTATACTTGGCTTGGAAGTGCGCTCTTCTATGTGGATGGATCCGTCTGTGGCCATTAGCTCATAGGGGGCCATACTTGCGTCCCCTACGATAATGAATCTCGTCTCTCTGTCTAATCTTACCAGCTCATCGACCTTGAACGGCTTTCTATATCGCTGGGGATCTTCCCAGAGATTGTCGTAGATGGTGTTATGGAAGTAGAACGTTTTCAAGTCCTTGAACTGAGCCCTTGCATAGTTGAACAGGGTTTGGACAACTTCCACATAAGGTTCCATGGACCACCCACCATTATCTATAGCAAGAATTACTTTTAAACGGTCCTTTAGACTTCGGTCAAACACGATTTCAATCTCGCCTGCATTTTTCATTGTCTGATATATAGTGGCATCAATATTAACCTGATCCTTGGGTCCAACTGGTACCATGTGCCTTAGGCGCTTGAGAGCTTCACCCATTTGTGACTGGGTCAATGGGCCTTGCTGAGAGTAATCGCGATAACGCCGATCCATGGCCACCTTTACAGCCGACTTGTTTCTAGACACACCTCCCACCCGCATGCCCCCTGGATGGTAGCCTGAATGACCCACCGGAGAGGTACCACCAGTGCCTATCCACCTGTGTCCGCCGTGATGCGCCTCTGTTTGCTCCTTGAGTCGTTCCAGGAAGTACTTCACGAGTTCTTCAGGGGTTAACTTTTGCAGAGTGGCTTCGTCGATTCCCATGGCTTCGGCCAGTTCTTTTGGATTCTTGAGCCATTCCTCAAGCATGGCCTTAGCTATTTCGGTCAACTCCACCGCATCGGGCTCCTTGAGCTCGGCACCCTCAAAATAATGCGCAAATACCTGGTCATAGAGATCAAAATACCTTTCGCTTTTCACCAAGATCGCGCGGGCAGCAGTGTAAAAATCATCAATAGAATTGATAAGCCCCTTGCTCAACGCCTTCTGCAAGGTTAGAAAAGAGGTAGGGCTAACAGGGATGCCCACCTGTCTAAGGGTATAGAAGAAGTTCACAAACATCTCTGGACTTCTCCCCTATATCCTGTATCGTGATACTGCCTGCCGGGCAATAACATAGTCCTGGCTCTTTTTGAAAAGCACTCCTAAATAGGGGACCTCGCCCTTTA
>QMLZ01000533.1 GCA_003646995.1 Deltaproteobacteria bacterium
AGTTGATTGAGTGCACGGCCAAGCACGCTAATAAAGACAGGCTCATTCTGGCTGGCACTGGCATGGAATCGGCACGTGAAACCATTGCACTTACCAACAAGGCAGCAGATCGGGGCGCAGATGCTGCTTTGGTGCTCACACCTTCTTATTACTTCAACAATATGACCGATGAGGCCCAGATTCGTTTCTTTACCGAAGTGGCAGATCAGACGTCCATACCCATATTAATTTATAATGTTCCTGCCTTTACCCACATTAATATATCGGCATATGCGGTCAGCCTACTGAGCAAGCATCCCAATATCATAGGTATGAAGGACAGCACGGGGAATATACCCCAGTTAGTAAACTTCCAGCGATTTATAGCTCAAGACTTTGATCTGATTCTGGGGAGCTTCTCCGCGTGGTATCCGGCCTTAACGCTGGGAATCAGGGCAGGGATATTCGCAGTGGCCAATTGTGCACCAAACGAATGTGCACTGGTTCAGCAGGCCTTTGATAGAGGAGAGCACGAAAAGGCTCGTGAAATCTACCGGACGATTTTTCCGGTAAATGCCGCTGTAACCACCACCTTTGGGATACCGGGGCTAAAATATGCCTGTGAGTTGACCGGCTACAAGGGAGGGTCGGTTAGGAATCCATTAATGCCCCTGGAGGAAAAGGGAAAGGCTGCCGTCAGAGGAATCTTAGGGGAGGCCAAACTCCTTTAGGGACCTCTGACCGCTTAACGCATAATTTGGTATGAATTGTTAGACGTATTAGGGGTCTTAAAGGGAGCCACCCGATACCCTCTACGTTTCAAAATAGGGCAAAAGGCCGTGACGGCAATGGACTTGGCCACATCGCTGTTTGTTTCTAAAGACATTAAACTAACACCCACTTTCAGCTTCCATCTGGTAATGCATTGGTTCAAAACTAGATTCCTGGGAACAAAAGCATAGCCATCAGAAAGATGCCGCCTGCCACCATTAGGCTCAGGACCCTGAATCCCTGGGTCATTATCATGAGCTTGCCCCCTTTAGCCGGGCTGAAGATACCCATATAGACAGGCATTTGATGCCTGAATGATCGAATAGGGGTCGAAATTATATTCCCCGCCAGCAGGGCCAACACGGTTTGCGTAACGTTCAGGGTGCCGGCCTTCAATAGGGCCCCCGCAGCGGCATATCCTGAGGTAAACTCTGTCATGAGGCTTACAACAATTATTGACATGGCATCCAGCGGCATAAAGGCCGCTCCTACATGGTCAGCAAGTAGTTTTCTTAACCACAGGAAAAAACCCGCATGGGATAAAAGCAGAATCAATACATAAATGGGCAAAACAAGCACCATTATTCTGCCGAGCCTGGCTATAAATCTGCTCTTCATCTCTTGCAGGGCCTTTTTCCAGTTGCACCCATCCTTGGTCTTGATCTCCGCTGTAAAATCTTCGGGTTCAGGGAAAAGCCTCCTTGACCACAGCAGGATTATTATGAGCCTCAAAACAGCAGCAAAAAACGTTATTAACAAGTAAATGGCACCAGCAGAGCCTGCCAATGGCAATATTATGAAAAAGGTGGTTGGCAGGTGCAGAAAATAGGATGGGAAGGTATTAAGCAAAACGGCCAAGGTCACCTCTCTCTCGTTCATTGCACCATCTTTGTAAAAGGAAATAGTCATGGCAAGAGCGGCGATACCGGAGAAAAAGGCCGTGGTAAACGCTGCGCCAATCTTTTCTGTCAAATGCCCCCAGCGCATAAGGGGGCGCACTACTATGGCAAGCCTATTAGTCCATCCCATGGCCTCGACAGCCTGACCAATAAAAAGGCCAAGTGATATGAAAAGCACAAGACGAAGCAGAGGCTTACAGAGGCTTTTCCACAACACCGATGGATCTTTCATAATCCATGAAAAGTCAAGGGCCCCAAAATAATAGGCCAGGCCGGCGCATCCGATAAGGAAGGCCAGAAAAAGATAGAGCCGTGAAGAAGATTTCCTTTTCATTGATTCGGCTAAACAGGGAGGGTCAGCTTAGCAGGATCTTCGTTATCATGCTGGTTTCTGCCTTTTATGTTACAAGTTTTTTGCCTTCATAAAATTTCACGCATTTGAATAGCCGACAAGGGGCATGCTTCAATGCAGTCCCAGCAACCCATACACAGGTCCTGGAATACAACAGGGGGCTCAAACGCCCCATCTATCTGTTTAATCACCTTGTGCGTACATGCCTTTACTGACCAGCAAATGCCCTCCTCAGCATTGCACTTCCGGGGATTGCAAATACTGTAATCCACAAAAGCAAAAGCCTTTTTCCCTTGCACCCTAGATTTCTCCTCCAAAATTTTAAACAGCCATTATGCCAAAATCCCCTGGCTAAGCAAGATTCTTCTTAATCACGTTTCCCCTTATATTTTATCTTTCTGTTTTAGTTTTAGCCCCTTTTTCCTGATTAGTAGCAAGGAAAGATAAGGAGGCATCTTATCCCGGAAGTTATCTAGGTCATATACAATATGTTCATCCTCGAGGCCGCAACGGGAAATCAGCTTAGTGCATTTTG
>QMLZ01000534.1 GCA_003646995.1 Deltaproteobacteria bacterium
CAGCTCGCTGCTATCAGCAATCCCAGCGCCGCCAGGAAGAAGAGTGGGCTGGCGAAGGTGTGCCAGTAGCGCAGTGCCGCCTCCTCTCCCCAGCCGTTGGCTACCAGTAGAAGCGAGATTACCCTGATCACGTTGGCTGTCACGGCCAGCGGCGCGGCCAGCACGAACAGTGCTCCGCGTCTCAGCCAGGAGCCGCGCAGGAGGTAGGCCAGCACTGCGGCCACGGCAAGCAGGGCGACGAGGGAGCGCATCCCGCTGCACGGCGCGCCTACCACCAGCGAGCAACTGGTCAACGTAATGCGCCCGCCCTCGCTGACGGCGGACACGCCCATCGCCCGCACCAACGCGGTCGCCGCCTGCGCCGTCAGGCTCTGCATCTGGATGACGACGGCGTCTATGAAGGGCAGGGGTACGGCGAAACCCAGGTAAGCCAGCGGGAACAACCAGCAGAGAAGGGCCTCATCACCGAGTAAGAAATCAACGCGCCCGCCCAGCACGACGATGAAGGCCAGCGCCGAAAGGAATGGCGCGCGCAGGGCGCTGGCCACCAGATAGCCTCCCAGTCCCGCTCCCAGGCCGAGCAATCCCCAATTAGATGGCAGAGTGGGGTTGCCTGTGGGCCGTCGTCGCCAGGCCAGATACCCGGCTACCAGGGGCACCAGCGGCCCGTGCGAGTAGTATTCGTTCGTGCGCCAGTTCCACCATAGCCAGCGGAACGTGGGCCAGAAGAGGAGCAAGAGCAACACGCCCATCGCGGCCATTGCCAGGGTGCGCCAATCAGAGCTGCGAGGTCTGGAACGCTGTTTCCAGTCTGGAGACTCGTTCATCGCGAATTGCCCTCATCAGGACCAGGAAATCTCGCCTCGGTCAGGAGACCTTCGGCGATCTGGGGGAGGTACGACGCAATACGGCTACCAACTCAGCGCCGTAGGCTTGCAACTTCCACGGGCCCAGGAGGTCGAGCGCAGCCAGGGCATCGAGGTCGGTGGGAACCAGTTTGGCCAATTGGAACAGCACCTCGTTGGAGATGAGCACACTCGCCTCCACTCCGCGCTGGTCAGCTCGATGCTTGCGCCAGCGACGCAGGGCCTCGTAGCGCTCCAGGGTCGCGTTTTTCGGACGGCGCGGTCGTGCCGGGGGGCGAGGCGGGGGCGCATTCCGTCCGCGGCGGATCGCGTCCAGCAGCCCTCGCCCGTAGCGCTTGATCACTATCTGGCTGACTCCTTTTACCCGCCGCAGTCCCTTGATCGTGGTTGGGCGTCGCTCGCTGAGGCGGATCATGGCCGCCTTGGACAGCACCTTGAACGGCGGCAGGTTGCGGGCGCGGGCCTGCTTATCGCGGTAAATGTAAAGTTCGCGTAGTACTGCCTGGCCGGAGGGAGACAGGTCGTGCGCGCCTTTGATGTTCCAGAAGCCGTCAGGATCGAACTCGGGTTTGCGCCATTCCAGGGCCGGGAGTGCGGCGAAAGCTTCCTCGGCCTCGGCTTCGCGGCGGCGGGCCCTCAGTTCAGCGCGCATGAGGTCACGCAGAGGGAGCAGGTAGTGGGTATCCTGGGCCGCATACCGCAATTGCGCTGGCGACAGAGGACGCTGGCCCCAGTTGGCCCGTTGCAGGCGTTTGTTCTGCCGCACGCCAAAGTGTTTCTCCAGGATCGCGCCCAGCCCGTATCGCTTCCAGCCCAGGATGCGGGCGGCGATCATGGTGTCGAACAGGTTGGCGAACTGAAAGCCGAAATCGCGCTTGAGGCACATTACGTCGTACTCGGCGGCGTGGAACACCTTCTCAATGTCTGGATCGGCGAAGATGGGACCTAGCAGGCTCAAATCGGATAGGGCCAGCGGGTCCACCAGGAAGTCCTGGCCGGGGATGGTGAATTGTATCAGACACACCTGCTCGTGGTAAACGTAGAAGCTGTTGGATTCAGTATCCACGGCCACGGCCGGCTCGGCCTGTAAACGGGCCACCGTGCGGGCCAGGGCCTGCGGCGTGACCACCAGGATAGGATTGATAGTGGAGTGCTGTGAAGTCATCGAAGTGAGCCTTTCACAATGTTCTCTTTGAGCGTAGCGCCAGGCGTAGGTCGGGCCCGTGACTCGGCGCTATAGAATTGCCCTACAAGATTTGCGTTATGCGCGAGAATTTTTGTAGGACACGGATTACACGGATGAACACGGAGAAAAAAGAAACAGAAATCTGTGGAATCCGTGTGAATCTGTGTCCCAAAGATCGGTTGCGGCCGGAAGCCGCGTTATGAACTGAGCGTAGAGTGGGCATCCGTGCCGTTAATCTGAGCTCAGGCCCAACAGCCAACTCGCGACCTCGTCCGGCAGGCGATCTCGTGAGCCGGCTGTGGTTACGAACACTTTGGAGATAATCGAGCGCGGGCATCCTGAGCGGAGCGCAGCGGAGTCGAAGGATGCCCGCCGTCCCATTTCCAACCTGCCCCGCAGCGCGTCCACCAGGCTGATCCGCACCACGATCAGTGCCCGTGGCACGGCGCTGAGCAAATCCAGCGCGGGAGCCAATCCTCCACC
>QMLZ01000535.1 GCA_003646995.1 Deltaproteobacteria bacterium
CCTTCAAAGCCGGAAAATGGTTGTGAAGTGGAAAGCCCCATGGTCAAAGCATAGGCGGCTTGCAGCGCGGAAGTAGGGCAAAGAGGAAAGCATTCTTTGCATTTCCAGCATTCCTCTGCCGCTATTTCGGGGACAAAACTTATCTCTCTTCTCATTCCTCTGTCAACAAACCCTACCGCATTTTTCTTCTTTACCTCGGCACAATACCGGACACAGAGCCCACAATGAATGCAAAAGGAAGCTTCTTTCTCAAAACGGTCTTTATCAGCTCCGTATATTTCAGCCAAGGCCACAAGCGCAGGTGAATCAGGCGCATGGGCGAGCAACAGCTCCAGAATAACCTTCCGGATTCTATCCACCTTTTCAGATCTAGTCCTTACAACCAAACCGTCTTTTACCGGATACAGGCAGGAGGCAACCAGGCTTGTCCAGCCGTCCATCTCAACTTCTACCGTGCAAATTCTGCATGCCCCATAGGGTTCTAGCTTCTCATGATGGCAAAGCGTAGGTATATCTATGCCCGCGCTTTGTGCAGCCTGCAATATCGTCATACCCTCGGCAGCCTTGACCTCTTTGCCGTCTATGTTTAAAACAACTTCGCTCATTTCTTCTTACCCTTTCTGGCAATGGTTCTCTTTTCTTCGGGAATAGGAGCAGGAACAGGCTCGCCTGATATCTTCTTGACGGCCCTAAAACGCGGAGGGCAAGCCTCGAAACATGTCCCGCACTTGGTGCACTTGTCTTGGTCAATTATGTGTATTTTGTTCTTCCCACCGTCAATAGCCCCTGCAGGACATTTCCTCATACAAATCATGCATGCCTGGCACTTTTCCGGATCGATATAGAAAGAGATCAACTCCTTACAAGTGAGCGCTGGACACCTTTTTTCCTTGATATGTGCCTCGTACTCCTCTCTGAAATACTGAAGTGTGCTCAAGAATGGATTTGCGGCAGTCCTGCCTAGGGCACAAAGTGATGCTGCGCTGAGTGTTTCGGCTAGGTCTTCCAGTGTTTCTATATCGCCTTCCTTGCCTTTTCCCTTAGTGATATTGGTGAGGATCTTCAGCATCTGCCTCATGCCCTCGCGGCATGGGACACACTTTCCACATGATTCCCCGGTGAGAAACTCCAGAAAGTATCTTGCCACGTCCACCATGCAAGTGTCCTCGTCCATGATGATCATGCCGCCGGAGCCCATCATTGAACCGGCCTTTGTGAGCTCATCAAAGCCCACTTCTAGGTCCAGCAACTTTTCCGGTATGCATCCTCCCGAAGGTCCTCCCGTCTGAACCGCCTTGAATTTCTTTCCCCCTGGTATTCCTCCACCTATTTTATAAATAATATCCCTGAGGGTCGTGCCCATGGGAACTTCCACAAGACCAGTATTTACAATATTGCCAACCAACGAGAAAATCTTGGTTCCCTTGCTTCCCTCGGTTCCATACTGAATGAACCAATCCGCCCCTTTGTTGATTATGTGAGGAACGTTGGCCCATGTCTCAACGTTGTTCAAAACACTGGGCTTACCCCAAAGGCCTTTGACGTTGGAACGCACATACTTGGGCCTTGGCTCACCTACCCTACCCTCTAGGGAAGTCATTAATGCTGTTGACTCACCGCATACGAACGCCCCTGCTCCTCGGTGCACCTTGACAACAAAATCAAAGCCAGACCCGAGTATGTCTTTACCTAGGAACCCATATTCTTCTGCCTGCTTTATGGCGATATTGATGTTTTCCACTGCAAGGGGATACTCCTGCCGGACATAAATGTAACCCTCATGAGACCCGACCGCATAAGCCCCTATGATCAGTCCTTCCAGCACAAGATGCGGATTTCCTTCCAGCAAGCTCCGATCCATATAGGCACCAGGGTCTCCCTCATCAGCATTCACGATCACGTACTTGGGTTCATCTGGGGCATTGCGAGACCCTTCCCATTTTCTCCCGGCTGGGAATCCTCCACCACCCCTCCCTCTGAGATTCGCTTTCTTGACCTCTTCTAATACCTGTGTGGGATCCATCTGAAAGAGCGCCTTGCTGAGGGCCGAATACCCTCCTATGGCCAGGTAATCATCGATATTCTGAGGGTCAACACTTCCATTGGAGCCAAAGATAAGCCGAGTCTGGTTCTTGTAAAACGGTATCTCTGACTCATGGATTATCTTCTCACCAGTCTCTGGATCCGTGTACAGTAAGCGCTCAACAACCTGTTTCTCTTTTATGGTCTTGGCTATGATTTCTGGTACATCTTCGGGTTGTACCCTCAGATAGCAGATCCCTTCAGGCTGAATAACCACTATAGGCCCCCTTTCGCAGAAGCCGTGGCAGCCGGTCCTTCTAAGGTCAACCTGGTCGTCCAAACCCTGCTTTTTCAGTTCCTCCATAATGCTCGCGGCCACCTCTCTGCTACCGCTTGCGTGGCAGGCTGACCCAGAACACAGGGTTATGCAAGGCTTCTCAGGGTCCCTTTCAGCCAGAAGTTTTTTCCTATATTCTTCCAATTCAGCAGGTGAATTTATTCGCGCCA
>QMLZ01000536.1 GCA_003646995.1 Deltaproteobacteria bacterium
AGTATGGACTCTTTAGTCATTGATACTTATGAATTTGTGAAAGAATTTCTTCCCAGAGCATTCCTAAGAGATCTGATATTGAGCGAGTTACTAATAGGTTGGTACTGGCAAAAACGTTTGTGGTCCACAAAAACATGACTTCGGAGACGTAAGATGTCAAATAAACGTATCGATCCAATCAAAGCAAGTGAGCATATTCGCGAAACCTATCTGCGTTATCTCACCACTACTTTCGGCTTAAAGGAGCCTGACTTGGCCAAACAATTTCGCCAAAGGGCTCGAGAAGCTCCGGGACTATTTAGGGGACCAATCTTGAAGGGAACCCCTAAGTACAAGAAGGGAAAGTCCCTCCTTGACCTAATTACGGAAGAAAATTGCTATTTAAGTCAGGAATTTCCCAATTATGCTCCCGGTCTTAGCGAATCAGAGACTAAAGAGGCACTGCCACTGGACAGAGAACTATATTTTCACCAAGAAAAGGCATTGAGGAAGACCATTGGTGAAAAACGGAATATCGTCATAGCCACAGGGACAGGTTCTGGTAAAACAGAGTGTTTTCTTTTCCCAATCATAGACCATCTTCTGAAAGAGCGTGCCTCTGGCTCCCTAGGCCCCGGAGTAAGGGCTTTGATAGTGTATCCGATGAACGCCTTGGCCAATGACCAAGTATACCGCCTGCGGGGCCTCTTGCCCCCTGAAACGGGTATCACCTTTGGAAGATATACAGGCCAGACTCCACAGACTTATTATCAGGGTCTTGATGACTTTAAACAAGAAAACGCAAATAAGATCCCACAAGCCAATGAGCTTTTCTGCAGAGATCAGATTTTAGGATTCGAGCCAACTAAGGGAGATTGGCCTCACAAATCGATTGATCCTTTTATAGGCCCACCTCACATTTTACTAACCAATTTTGCCATGTTGGAATACCTGTTAATGAGACCTCAGGATACTGTGCTTTTTGATGGTGGAGCTGGAGATACTTGGAGATTCTTAGTGCTTGATGAAGCTCACGTTTACACTGGGGCACTCGGCACAGAAATCGGGTACCTTATACGAAGAGTCAAAGACCGTGTCTGCCGTTCTCAAAAGGGAAAACTCCTTTGCATCGCAACCAGTGCAACTATTGGAGCATCAGATCCTGATTCCACAAGAACGATAGCAAAATCTTTTGAGAACCTCTTTGGTGAAGAGTTTTATGTCGAAGATATCATCACAGGAGATGTTGTTCCTCCTGAGGACTTTCTGAAGGTCATATCTGTATGGGGGAACGGGTGTTATGATTTCTATCGTGCTTTATGGAATCTTGTTAATGATGAGATACGGTCAATACCGGTGTTTGTAGAGAAGGCGAGAATTGAAATTTTCTCTAAAGCATCGGCAGCCTCGTTTGAGGGTTGGCCTGACCAAGCAACCATTAACCGGGCCATCGATGCTATAAAGGAGTTGAATGACACCGAGCGTGCCTCAGAAGTATTTCTCTTTAGCCTACTGGGCGGTGACGGGAGACTACGATTCCTGATAAAGGAGTTGGAGAGCCACCCAATTGATCTTCACAGAGGTGCCGAGGTTATTTGGAGTATAGGTGGGGTGTTGGATGATAAGCTGTCCGCGCAAAGAGGTCTAATCGACCTGGTTGATCTTGCATCTCGGGCCCGATTGAGGCCAGACAGTGCTCCACTGTTAGCGGCAAGATACCATTTTTTTATTCGAAGTCTCGAAGGATTGTCGATCTGCCTTGTTCAAAATTCAGAAGGAAATGGAGATTGGCCCAGGCTTTTAATTGGGCGTCACCAGGACTTGCCTGATGCGCCCGGGGGGCGTGCTGTTGGTTTTGAATTGAGAGCTTGTGTTCGTTGTGGCCAATCATTTTTGCATGGTTATATCCAGGAGGATGGGCGGTTTGTTTCCTATCCCCAGAGGATGCGGTTGGATGAGAAGATGAAACCTGGGATACACCTGGCTATCAATCTCGATGAAGTAATAGAGTCACCTGAAGATGAAGATCCTCTTAGAGAAGAAAGACCTCCTGTATCTGCCGAAGAGGACGGTTTAGAAGATGAGCAGCATCCCGTGCGGACATCAGCTACGCGGATGGGCCGTCCACGGTATTTGTGCCCTCGATGTGGATTTATCAGCGACGATAACACTACTAACTGCGAGTATTGTTTTAATCACCACGCTAAGATATCAAATGAATGGGTTGAGGTGCGGCGCGTATATCCGGAAAAGGGTGGCACTGTAAAAATTTGCCCAGCATGTGGAGGGCAAAAACATTTTGGAGGCTCGATTATTCGCTCTTTTTCACCAGGAGACGATGCCGCTGGAGCTGTATTAGCTCACTCATTGATGACAAGCATTCCCCCAACTACAGATTTTGACGTACCAGATGTCATTGAAGATTACCAGCCAAAGGGAAGATTTGCTCCAACAACGGGCGTTGAAAAACCTATAGGAGTTCCTAAAGGGAAGCGCCGCCTTCTTGCTTTTAGTGACTCGCGGCAAGATGCAGCTTATTTTGCTAC
>QMLZ01000537.1 GCA_003646995.1 Deltaproteobacteria bacterium
CATTTTGTTCCTCCATCAGTAGCTCCCATTTATATATCTGATCCTTGGCGGCTCTTGCGTCTGGGGCCTCAGGGGCAAATTCGAGGTAGGTTTTCATATTGCAGATCGCCTTTTCATAATTCCCAGCTTTTCCCTCCACTAGGGCTGTGTTGAAATAGAGTTTGGGAAAATAAGGTGCCAGCCTTATTGCTTTTCTGAACTCTAGGACTGCCCGCCCAAAATCGCCATCTTTGATGAGAACTTTGCCTCTTACAATGCATCGATGAGCATCCTCTGGTAGTGGAGGAAGACTGGATATTTTCTTTAGCAACTGAAACATTTCGTTTCTTAATTCTTTGGCCTTATTGTCCTCTGCAATCACAAAGGCGTTCGCATATTTTTCTAATGCTTGCTGGTAAAGCCCTGCGTCTGCCAATTCCCTGGCCTTGGTTTCATACTCAATAACAACGGGTTTGAATGCGCAAAGCAGAGTATTACGGTCATTCCACAGCGGGACCTTCTTCGGGGTGAGTTTATCGTCTGGTATCGCCAGATAAATGAATCTTGCCTGTTTATTTCTGCCCATATTAGCAAGAGCGAGCGCTTTGAGTATCTTGGCTTTGGTGGTGCTAGTTCCAGAGAGGATTTCTTTTGCCTTTCTATAGTCACGTGCCTTGAGATATGTCCTGGCCAGAGCTATTCTTGCCCAGCCTTCCGAAGTCTCATTGGAAGTCTCGTCGCTTAATGATTCTTCCGCAAGTTTTCTGGACTCTTGGCTTTTCCCTATGATGGCCAGAATTTCGGCCTTTACTGCAAGCTTCAGCGCCCGGTTTGGATCTGGAACCCTTTCCACCTTAAGTAGTTTTTTGTGAGGGAATTGAAATGGTCCTGGGGCCGTTGCCCATATCTCCACAGTGGCCCCCGGCTTTAATGTCTTGAAATATTTCTCTATATCCTGCAGAGAAATCTTAAAGTCATTTGCCTTTATCCCGCCTAGGGCAAGGGTACTGCCTACTTTGATTCCCGCTTCATCAGCAGGGCCACCTTTTTCAACTTCAGTGACCTCGATTACCCTATACTTTACGATATCATATACCTTTCTTACCTTTACCTTCATGCCAAGGGTTCCGTAACTGAAAGCGCTAATCGCCTTATTAATTGCATCAAGCGCATCCTTATATTGACCCATTCGATAATGGCAAATAGAGATTAAAAGCAAATAAATGTCATTTCGCGGGTCCAGCTTTGAAGCTTCCTTGAAGTTGGTTAGCGCAGAGTCATAATCCATAAGGGCAAGGTATACACGGCCCACTTGGTTAAAAGTTACTGGATCGCGCTTTAACTGGAGCGCCTTTCTGTAAGCAGCTAATGCGTTATGGTATTGGTTTTTGCCCTGGTAGGCATACCCTAGGTTGTGAAAAGCTGACCAAATTTCCTTGAGTTCTATAGCCCTCTTAGCTGCGGCAATCGCCTCATCAAATTGCCTATTCATGTCATATAAATAAGCCAGTTGGGCATACCATTCTGGCCTTGCATATGAGCTTCTTTTTTCAATAAGGGCCTTCTGCTTCTCAATGGCTTTCTCAAGACTTGTTGGGTGCTGTCTCGTTGTTTTGGAATTTCGGGTCAGGTCTATGATACCCTCGTATTTGATGGTGGGAGCACATGCTGACAAAGAAATGAACAGGGTGAAAACAAGTATTAGTTTAAGTCGGTCCATTAGTGGTTTCCTTTCCCCTTTTTTCGTGCCTCTAAATGTGACTGCATTTTTCTAAAGTTTGTTTCTATCTCCTTTTTCTTTTTCAGAAGCTCTTCCTCTGAATGGTTTGCCTGTTGAAGCTGGTCCTGGGCCTGGCGGAGCAAGGCCTGGGCCTTTTCCATCTCATCGTCTTCTTGTTTGCCCTGTGGTTTCTTACCTACGGCAGACCTTTTCCTAATTTCTGATATGGTCTTTTCTGCCTCTTGCATTTTCTCGCGCGCTTCTTCTTTCGTGCGCTGGACATGCCTCAATTTAACCTCAATGTTGGAAAGAATCTTTATTTGCTGACTAAAGTTTTGGAGCATTTCCTCATACGGTTCGGGTGTGACCTTTGCCTTTTCGGGAGCCGGTGGAGGGGGGGGCTCTGAAGCTCCGTCGAACTGGCAAGGGAGATCAGTCATTTTTCCTGTCAAGACATGTTCGGCTTGTCGTTGAAGATATCGTGCGTACACGAAGTCGCCTTTTTTTGCTGCATCAGCGGCCTTCTTTGCGAAATAGCTGGCACACATGGTCCTTTTGATAGGAGATAGATAGGACGTGTCATATCTTCCATTGGATAGTGGTTCTAACTCCTTTTTCAGGTGTTTTTCTAATGGATCTGTTTCTGTGTCTCCAAGGGGCTGGAGTTCCAAATCTCCCGAGGAACCCACGGTATCCAGCTGGGCAAGAAGTTCGCTGGCCGCCTTCTTCCTCATCGCCTTTTCTCGTTCAGTTTGCGCGGCTTGTTCCTCCTGAAGCCTTTTCCATCGGGCAAGCCCTTCCTGGTGCTTGCGAGCCCTTTCCTGTC
>QMLZ01000538.1 GCA_003646995.1 Deltaproteobacteria bacterium
CTGTATTCACTTGGCTCTGTTTCTGCGGGAATGAGGCCCTCTTTTTCTGCAAATTCCATAAACTCATTTATGAATTTTTTCACTGCCCTTTCATCCACGCTACTAAAAAGACGCTGCCGGATTACTTTCACTACCTCGCTATCCTGGACGGGTGTGTAAATTTTCTCCAGCCTCCCTGATACCTTCTGCAATTGCTGGTATAGCCGCTCTGCCTGCTCGTCGTAATGCTCAACTATACTTGAAGGCAAGGTGATTAAAAGACATGCCTTGTCAAGATTTGGCATTGCCTCTGTGAGGTCTTTAATGAAGGCGATGGTTAAGGCAGCGAGGTTTGTGGCCTCTACCTTGACCGCTGCAGCCTTGGTTGCATATTCAAGGATTTCATCCATAAGGATGAGGACAGGTTGGTTGTCCGAGAGGAGCTCTATGATTCCCTCTTTGCCCAGCCAGTTGGCGCCAGAGAATTTGGCAATCTTCCCTGTCAATTGTTTTTCCATCAGCTCCCACAAGGTCTGTTCGCTTCCAAGGGCAGTTCCAGAAATCACCACTGTGTTTACGCCCCATGACTTTGCCTTGTGATACATGGCAATAAGGGCGTGGGTCTTTCCGCCACCAAATGGGGTCTGGATCTGGACAACAGGGTCGCCACCCTTACCTTTTACTCTGCTCTCAACTATGTTAATCAGGTTCTCCAACCCCTGGGTGAGGTATGTTTTTCTAAAAAATGTGTCAGCATCTCTATATTCCTCAGAACCCCGATTGCGGCTCACTTCCCATAGATCTGCCGCAAATACATCCATGGTCAGCTTGCCTTCAAGGATATCCGTGTGGGGCACTGCAACTGTATGAAAGGCTTTCATAGGAATGACTCCTGCTTTGGAACACTTGCCTGCTCATGCAGGCTGGTTATTTCGTCCTTCAAACGTTCTCTCCCTGCCAGGAAACCGTCCAGAAGTTTTTTCTCCTTGCTTTCATCAGGCAGGGTCTCTGCAATTGCCTGGGCAACTCTGTAAAAGGCCTCGCTTCTGCCAAATCCGCTAGTGGTGAGGAGCTCGACCATCTCACTCCTTTTCCCCTTTTCCCAGTACCGTAAAACTGCGTGCAGAACATCTATCAATTCTTCGGGGTTTTTCAATTCAGAGGCATTTCTTTCACTTGGGCCTAAAACCCTGATAAATTCTTTTTGTTTGCTTATAAACCCATGGTTCCATTCCCTGGCTATATCTATTCCGCAACTTGCAGCAAGTTTCCTGGCCTCATCAAAATGCACCTTAGCATGCCCATAGTTCCATCTATACAGTACATAAAAACGGGTAAGGTCAGATATCTCGCCCGTAAAGCCATTATGGAGAATCTGGCGGACTGCAAACTCAGTGGCTATTTTCCGCACATCTTCAAGTAGCCTGTCTGCCCGCACAATGTTCCCTTCATAGTCCATCACCTTCTCATATTTCCCAAAAACCTCAATGGCCGAGCCTATGGCTGATATGAAAAAGTCTGCGCCCCCAATTCCTTCCTGCCAGAGCCTCTCAAGCTTCTTGTTCAAGTGCTCTTCAATGGCCTGCCTCACTTCCTGATAAAACCCCGTCTGCTCACGTTTCATTTTACGGGCAACGATATAGATCGATGATCCGAGTGCAGCGGTTTCCCGGGCAAGTATCCTTGATCGCATTTCCGTATTAATAGGCCAGGCTGCAGTTATTACCAGACCAGAATCCAAAAGAGAGTTGATTAGCGTCTCCCATCCTTGAGTAGATTTGTGTGCATAGACAATGATGGTAACTCCCCCTGGTTTTAATATTCTGTGAATTTCCTGAAACGATTTTTTCAGCATTCCCTCAAAGAACTCTGTGGCTTGTTTTTTAATGCCAGGCTTGTTGGCGTATACGACAATCTCGTTTTTTTTGGGGCTCAATGGCGTAGAGAATAGCTCGGGGAACAGATGTCCAAGCGAGCGCTTAAGCCAAACGTAAAATAAATCGGAGAGATAAGAATACGGAACATTGTCATAGTACGGTGGATCGGTAAAGACGGCATCGAAGGTGTCGTTTTCGTACTCCAACTGCGTAGCAGAGGCATTATAAATATAACCACAGTTTTCGCTGCTCAACGAACAATGTTCAATGGCTTTGAGGTAATATTCCCAACCTGCTTCAAGGCTTCCAGTTGACTCACTGAAAGGGCACGATTCCACATAATCCCACATCATTGGCAGTGCCTGCCTTGAATAGAGGTGTTTTATTGCTTCAGATGTGTTTTCCCACCTTGCAAGGGTGTTGCAGAAGGCCCCTGTCATATCAACTGTCAGACCCAAGTAACTTGCTACAGTTTTAATATATTCCCTGTTTATTCCCCGATTCTGCATCTCTAGCTGAATCTGGCGGACTTTATCCACAAGGGTCAGCATTGCCAGTTTTTGGCGGCAATTGAACAAGTCGGCCCATACTTTAAAATTATATAATGGGAGCTGGCTGCCAACTGCTCTATGGCTATCTTTAGGCGGGAGTGGCTCGTCCGGCACAG
>QMLZ01000539.1 GCA_003646995.1 Deltaproteobacteria bacterium
CACAGCTCTGTATACTCAGGGTTCACCTCCATCCATTCATCAACCTTCCTGACAGTGTATGCCCATTTTCCAAGCCTGTGTGAAAAACCATAATACACTCCAACACCGCTACCTCTCGGTCCTGTATAGTCAAGTATGACTTCCATCTCAAACGGAGAGCCGTACACAACTTCGCCTGTCTTGGGCGGTTTTGTATTCGCCCATGCCTGCAATTCGTCAACAACAAGTCCTTCCATAAAAACCACCTAGGGCAGAAATATTAGTGCACATCCTATTACTCCACAAATAAATCCCAAGAACACCCCGTTCCATCCATATGTCTCAGTCTGGTGTTCAACTGTAGATGGAAAGAAGAATATAAGAAATCCTGCTATAAGAAGAAACACTACCCCTGCAAGGATCCCTATCCATCCGAACATATACATCTGATATTTAATCTATTATATTTATTTAATTACTAATATTATATTATTAGAGGGATTCAAATGGTTTTTGCAAGAACAAAAATAAGTATTGAGGATAATTGTTTCGAGGAAGAGCCTGGTGGGGTTGAGATGAGATATATAGGACCAGGTGTACCAAAATTATACAACAAGATGTACGAGCTTATGAAGGCGGTTTTTCAGGTTTCTGATGCAGATATCCAAGAAACTGAGTATTCATGGGGAAAGACAGACAAAGGAGATAAATTCAAGGTAAGGTGGTGGATTCATAAAGACCTGGATGTTTTCAGTTATCTGTACATAAGAGTTGATATATCAGGCGAAGGGGACCTAAAGATGGGTTCAGCAAAGATTGGAATCAGGGGTCTTCTGAGGACAGAATACCCACAGGATACTGTATGGCAGAGATCGCTTTTTTACGAGATGCTCAGGACATTCTGGCACAGGGTGTTCTACCACAAAAAAAGAGAGGAATATGCAGAAGAGTGCAGGCACTCTACTATCTTGTTTGAGAGAAAGTTAAAGGAATTCATGGAAGAGCTGAAAAGCACATCATCTTAGCATAGCAAGTTTGTGATTAGTGATATCTGTATCTCTTTAAGATTAATTCAGGCCTCCAGATGGGTTTTTTAAGAAAAGAAATGCATTTATATATTAAGGGGCTGGGAACTGTCTTTCCCTGAAGGTCTGACTGGTATATGAACATTTGAGTGCCACTTGGCTGTGTTCATGATTATATAGACAAAACATAAACACCCCGGGCGTAACCGATACCTATGAGTAGCATAAAAATCTCTGATGATTGTCTTCATCCTGAAAGGTATGTTTATCTTAAGTATTCAGGACCAGATCCGTGGGGAGTGGTAGGAAGGATATCAGAGAGAATAAGACCGTTTTTCCATGTGTCTTCTTCTGGAACCAACCAGACAAGGATAAACTGGGATGATTCAGGGGATCCTATATGGTATTTCTCTACATGGTGGGTGAAGAAAAGTCTCAGTGACTACTCTAATATGCTTATCCACATCAAGGTCATAGGAAACAAAAGCAAAACCACGAACACAGGAGAATTCACCATGGCAATCTGGGGTTATGTGCAGACAGAGTTCAGCGGATGGGCTGTTTTTCTGAAACCAATATACATTATATACTCATATCTGTTTTATCACAGGCTTAGAAGGAAGTTTATTGAAATATGCAGGAATTATATAATGAACTTCAGGAACGAGATAAAGGAACACTTTAATCTTGAAAAGACGGATGTCCCGATGTCTTATGGATCCTATGGATAGAGGGGTTTATGACAAAGGAGATGGAGTATCCTCCTTTGATTGACTGGAGCTCTTCCATTAAGGGATTCCTTTCAGGATCCCTGATGGTGGGCGGAGTAGTCAACGATTATGGCACGATCATCCAGATTGTCATTTTTATAACAGGTTTCCTGCTGTTTTTGGATATATTTTTAACTGTAGGAAAAGAGTTGTATGTTGTCGTTATTATAATGTCTATGTTCTCCGGTGGGATGCTGACACTCTTCCTAAGCCTTACAGGTTATTCCCTCTTTTATATGGTTATGGTTTTTTCAGCGGTTTTATTGTATGGCTCAAAAAGAGTCTCCTCTATTCTCAAAAAATTCCGGAAATAAATAGTATATTCGATCAGTGGTGAGCTCTCAGATTGAATATATCATTAACCGGAATGTGACCGTAAGACTAATCCCGGAATCCTCATCGTTAAAAACTTACTTGTTTTAAATAGACTGGAGCAAAATTGCAACCTTTTCCCACTTCGTTCATCTGTTATACCCTTCTCAATAGTCATTTGGCACGGTTTACAGGAGAGAACAGAAGCTGTTCTATAACCATGATATTTCCACATCATCAGTGCGCCATCTCGGCATGATCTCAGCTTTCTGCAGGGCAAGTGGTTTCTGCCCGCTCTTATACGCCAGAATCCCAGTCCACCCTATCATTGCTCCATTGTCTCCTGCAAACTCCTTTGGAACAACCTGGAATTTCGCTCCTCTTTCCTTGCACATGATTTTTAGCATATCCCGAAGACGACTGTTTGCTCCTACACC
>QMLZ01000120.1 GCA_003646995.1 Deltaproteobacteria bacterium
ATCATTGCCGCTTCCCTGCATTTTCCAAAATTCTATCATCTCCATTGTTTTGCATCCTCACCAACTTGCTCGGCTTAAAGACCACATTGGTGGTAGGCTCCTTGTTTACCGTAGCTTATTGATCACTTTCCAAAAAATCAGGGATCCTTTCACCTCGAATAAGATCCTCGTAGGTCTCCCTTTCTCTTATTACATAATATTCATCTCCTCGAACCATTACTTCCGCCACACGCGGCCTTGAATTGTAATTACTTGACATGGTAAATCCGTATGCTCCTGCACTCATAACGGCCATCAGCTCTTCAGGCTCGTAAGCATCGATTTCCCTGTCTTTTGCCAAGAAATCACCTGATTCACATATGGGCCCCACTACGTCGGCTCTAATCATGCCACGGTTCCTTTTTACCACCGGTTGTATAGCATGGTATGAGGAATAAAGGCTGGGTCTGATGAGATCATTCATCGCCGCGTCAACTATCAAAAAATTTTTCTCCTCCGTGGCCTTGGTGTAAAGGACCTTTGTTACCAATATGCCAGCGTTTCCTGTTATTACCCTTCCCGGTTCGAAAATCAAGGTAAGGTCCAGACCCTTCACTTCCCTTTTTATGGCGTCCGCATACTCGGTTGGGTGGGGTGGGGCCTCTTGATCATAGGTAATCCCGAGCCCCCCGCCCAGGTCCAGGTACCGGATCGGGATATCCATACCTCGCAATTTGTCAACAAGGCCAAGCAATTTTTTCAAGGCCTCCACAAAGGGATCCACCTGGGTTAGTTGAGAACCGATATGGCACGATACCCCCATTACCTCAAGATTGGCCATATGCGATGCCCTCGCGTATTGCTCCGGTGCTTCACGAATATCAATACCGAACTTATTCTCCCTAAGACCGGTCGATATGTAGGGGTGAGTCTCTGGGTCCACGTCTGGATTTACCCGGAGGGCGATCCTGGCCTTTTTTCTCATCTCCCCTGCAATCTGGTTCAGTCTGTCAATCTCCTGGGAAGATTCAGTGTTAAACATCAGGATGCCTGTTTCAAGCGCGTAGGCCAAATCCTCTGGTCGCTTGCCAACACCTGAAAAGACTATCTTTTCCGGATCGACCCCTGCCTTCAAGGCCCGGTACAGCTCACCCCCGGAAACAATGTCAACACCGCCTCCCTCCAGGGCGAACAACCTGATCACTGCCAGATTGGAGTTTGACTTCATGGAAAAACAAGTAATGTGTGCAGTGTCTCGGAAAGGGTTGTCAAATGCCCGGAAGTGCATCTTTAGCGTAGCATAAGAATAAAGGTAAAAGGGTGTTCCCACCTCCCGGGCTATCCTTTCAACAGGAACCTCTTCACAGTGTAGCTCGTTGTCAACATAGTGAAAATGATGCATTGCCCCGGCCTACTCCTACCAAACAATATTGCTACTGAATAACCAATCGCAGAATTTCTGACGGTGGCCCAAGCCCGCCGTTTTCTCCAACAACGCGTAACCTGAACACATAGACCCCTTCTTGTTCAGACACCGGCAGGCCTACTGCGAATCGTCCATCTTTGCCGACACTCGCCACGGTGATCCTGTGCTCAGAAAGATCAACCGGGCAGTTTATGCAAGGCACCTCATTGGAAGTGTAATGAGCATAATCAACCCGGATCTTTATCTTCCCCCGCTGGAGGTCTTGGCTCTTCTCCACCCCGACCAAATCCCCGGTAAAGGTGACTTTCCCGCTTTCATATCTCGCGGTTACACCCCTGAATGATGCAAGCAGCCTCTTTTCCGGAACAAAGGGATCCCCCTTTTTACCACAAGCCCCTATTAACGTGAATAACCCTAGCGCAACCCAGATCCCTACAATTAACGGTAACAAAGTTCCCGTTTTATGTTGTACTGGTGTACCACACCCGGTCCTCAAGCTCCCAATTCCCCTTTTGCCCTTTCTATGGCCCTCTGGACCGCCTCCAAGGCGGTGCCGCCTTCAATACTCCTGCGATCCGTTGACTTCCGAGGATCCAGCCATTGATAGACGTCTTCCTCAATCTCACTGCAGATGGTCTTCATTTCCTTTAACTCCAACTCGTGCAGCTCCACGCCCCGCTCAATACACATGAGAACCATCCGGCCCACTATCTCGTGTGACTTCCTGAAAGGAACTCCTTTAGTGACGAGGTAATCAGCAAGATCTGTCGCAACCAGATACCCTTTGCTTACGGCAGTTTCCATAATGTCTTTTTTAAACTCCACGGCAGCTATGAGTCTTGCCATTACCTCAAGGCACATTTCTACCGTGCCCACAGTATCAAACAATCCCTCTTTGTCCTCTTGCATATCTTTGTTGTAAGAAAGTGGAAGGCCTTTCATCACAGTAAGCAATGCTATAAGATGCCCGTAAACCCGTCCTGTCTTGCCCCGTATCAGTTCGGGTAGATCCGGGTTCTTCTTTTGGGGCATGATGCTGCTCCCCGTGCAAAACGCGTCAGGTATTTCCACAAATCTGAATTCCTCCGTGGACCACAGAATGAGTTCCTCGGCCAAACGGCTCAAGTGCATCATTACCATGGAGGAGTCAAATAGGAACTCCAAGACAAAGTCCCTGTCACTTACTGCGTCCATGCTATTGGCCGAGATCCCATCAAAACCCAGTTCCTTGGCCAACATGTCCCTGTCAAGAGAAAATGTGGTACCCCCGAGGGCCGCACTTCCAAGGGGAAGGATATTTGTCCTTGCAGCACATTGCTCAAAGCGCTCCCGGTCCCTTTTCAGCATCTCGTAATAGGCCATCAAATGGTGGGAAAGAAGCACTGGCTGAGCCCGCTGCATATGGGTGTAGCCCGGCATCATCACCCCAAGGTTCTTTTCTGCTTGCTCCACAAGTGCCCGCTGGGTGGCGCGAATCAGCTCGCCTATTTGCTTGCAGACGTTACGCACATAGAGGCGCATGTCCAAGGCCACCTGGTCATTGCGACTCCTTCCTGTATGAAGCTTTTCCCCTGGATCTCCTACCTTATCGATTAAGGCGTGCTCCACAAGGGTATGGATGTCCTCGAACTGCTCCTCATTGGGGTAGTGTCCTCGGTCCAGTTCCTGCCTTATTTCTGCCAGGGCTTCCATAATCCGTGTGCCCTCTTCATCGGTGAGCACACCGGCCTTGACAAGGGCCTTGCAGTGGGCAATGCTTCCCTGGATATCCTCCCTGTAAAGGTTCCGGTCAAAACTAATGGATGCGTTAAACCGATCCACCAGTTTGTCAGTCTTTTCTTTGAACCTTCCTCCCCAGGTCTTTTCAGCCATTATCCGACCTTCTAAGCCCCTTTCTTCTTGAGCTCCAGTAATTTCGCTATTTTCAGTCTGAGCCCGCTCAGCCGTATAAAACCCTCTGCATCCTTTTGATTGTAAACCTCATCACCTTCGAATGTAGCAAAGTCAGGATCATAAAGGGATACGTCGGATTTTCTTCCAACCACTGTGCAATTACCCTTGTAAAGCTTCAGACGTACAATGCCACTGACGTTCCTCTGGCTTTCGTCAATCAATGCCTGCATCATCTCTCTTTCGGGAGAGAACCAGTAACCATAGTAGATCATCTCGGCATACCGGGGAATCAAGCTATCGCGGATATGCATTACCTCCCTGTCCATGGTTATGGATTCCATGGCAAGATGGGCTATCCTCAGGATCGTTCCTCCTGGTGTTTCATAGACACCTCTTGACTTCATGCCCACATAGCGGTTCTCCACGAGGTCTACTCTCCCGATCCCGTTTTGCCCCCCAAGTTTATTCATGTGCGCAAGCAGCTGGGCGGGGCTCATGCGCTCCCCGTCAACGGCCACGGGATTGCCTTTTTCAAACTCGACTTCCACATAGGTAGCCTTGTCAGGTGCCTTCTCAGGTGAAACACTTAAGACAAACATGTCCTCCGGGGGCTCCATCCACGTGTCTTCCAAGATCCCCGCCTCAAAGCTTATGTGCAGCAGGTTCCTGTCACTTGAATAGGGCTTGTCTTTTGTCACCGGGACAGGAATCCCATGGGTTTTTGCGTACTCTATAAGATCTTCCCTTCCCCGAAAATCCCAGATCTTCCAAGGAGCAATGATCTTCAGATTGGGATTAAGGGCCATATAGGTCAACTCAAACCGCACTTGATCATTGCCCTTTCCGGTCGCCCCGTGGCTCACGGCATCAGCCCCAACCTTTTTTGCAGCCTCCACCTGGCCTCGAGCAATGATGGGTCTTGCCAGGCTTGTACCCAGTAAATACGCGGACTCATATATTGCATTGGCACGCAGAGCTGGCCACACAAAATCTCTCACAAACTCTTCCTTGAGATCTTCAATTATCACTTCATCAGCACCCGTGCTGAGAGCCTTTTCTTTTATGCCTTCTAATTCTTCACCCTGCCCAACATCTGCGGCATAAGCCACCACTGGGCACTGGTACGTTTCCTTCAACCAGTGAAGGATTACAGAGGTATCAAGTCCGCCGGAATACGCCAGTACTATCTTATTAATCTCTTGTGACAAGGTCTTTCCTCCTTGAAATGCCTAATGTCAAAGTTCAAGACTATTTTAGGTTAATAAGCAGAAGGCTGAAGGCTTTTAGTCCTTTCAACCTTTACCCCTTAAGCCTTCAGTCTACACACTGTTTCACGCCAGCAACCACTCAAGAAGCGCCTGGTGCATGTGCATTTTATTCTCTGATTGATCAAATACCACTGATCTCGGGCCCTCAAGCACCTCTTCTGTTATTTCCTCCCCCCTGTGGGCCGGCAGGCAATGCATTACGATCACATCTTCCTTGCAATGAGACAGCAACCCGGTGGTTACCTGATAGCCTTGAAACGCCTTTGCCCTGACCTCTCGCTCTTCTTCCTGACCCATGCTTGCCCATACATCGGTATTTATGACGTCAGCGTCTCTTGCCGCATCTTCCGGATCCAGCACCACCTTCACATTGTCCCCTACACGGGAAAGCATTTCCTCGCGTGGTTGAAAACCGGAAGGGCAAGCCAGAGTCAGTTCAAACCCGAGTATTGATGCTGCATTGATCCATGAGTTTGCCACATTATTTCCATCTCCTATCCACGCGATCTTAAGCCCGACGATCTTGCCTTTTTTCTCCTGAACGGTCATGAGATCACTTAGAATTTGGCATGGGTGATACATATCAGTAAGGGCGTTTATAACAGGGATATCAGCCCATCTTGCCATCTCTTCCACTGTTTCCTGAGCATAAGTTCGTATGGCTAATGCATCCAGATATCTCGAAAGCACTCTAGCAGTATCGCGAATTGGCTCATTCCTGGACATTTGGGTGTCAGCCCTTCCAAGGTAAATTGTACTCCCGCCAAGCCTTATCATAGCCGTTTCAAATGAAACCCGCGTCCTGGTGGAAGGCTTATCAAATACAAGACCGAGGGTCCTGCCTTTCATAGGAAATTCACTTTTTCCTCCGCTCGCCTTGATCTCAAGGGCCCTTCTAATAAGAAAATTTATTTCCTCTGCGCTCAGATTCTTAAGGCTTAAAATATCTCTTTTCATATGCTCCCCACTAGTCCATACCTGCAAAAATACCATCAAGGCAATCCACCATTTGGTCGATTTCGTCCCGATCAACAATCAGAGGAGGTAAAAACCGCAGCACCTTGTCCTGCGTGCAATTTATTAGGAATCCCTGCTCAAGGCAGGAATTCACTACAGAACCGCCCTCTACTTCTAGCTCCATTCCGATAATCAGACCAAGGCCTCGAACTTCCTTAACAAAGGCGTATTTGTCAACCAGGCCCTGAAGTCTCTTCTTAAAATAAGCACCTATCTGAGCGCAGTGCTCAATCACCCCATCCTCAAGAAGGCTCGTGACCACAGCACTGGCCACTGCTGCGACAAGTGGTGTGCCTCCGAACGTGCTTGCGTGAGTTCCAGGGCCAAAGCTTTCGCTGAGTTTTTCCGTAGCCAACATTGCCCCTATGGGGAGCCCATTTCCAAGCGCCTTGGCAAGGGTCATGATATCAGGATTCACTGAATAGTGTTCATGGGCAAACAATTTTCCTGTTCTTCCCATGCCCACCTGCACCTCATCAAATATAAGTAGCACCCCTTTTTCATCACACAGTTTCCTTACCTCGGCAAGGTAAGAATCCTTCGGTACCACAACACCTCCCTCACCCTGAATCGGCTCAAGCATAACAGCACACACGCTTTCATCCAGGGCTTGATCAATGGCATCAACGTCGTTAAACGGAACAAACCTGAAGCCTGACAGAAGCGGGTCAAAACCTTTTCTTACTTTTGCCTGCCCCGTGGCAGACAGGGTTGCCATGGTTCTCCCGTGAAACGAATTATCCATGCATATGATAACGTGTTTTCCTTCCCCCATATTGTCCCGCGCAAACTTTCTCGCAAGTTTAATGGCCGCTTCGTTGGCCTCTGCCCCGCTATTCGCAAAAAAGACCCGATCTGCAAAGGAGTTTTCAACAAGTAGCCGAGCAAGGTCTATTTGTGGCTTGGTATAGAAGAGATTGGACACATGGACAAGCATGCGGGACTGTTCTTCGAGTACCTTTGTTACAATGGGCGAACTGTGTCCAAGAGCACAAACCGCAATGCCCCCTATAAAATCGAGGTAAGATTTACCCTGTTCATCCCACACCATGCAACCCTCACCCCTGACCAATGTGATGGGGAACCTACTGTATGTCTTGAACATGTAACGGTCTGCCTGGTCGATGGTGGAAATAGTCTCTTCTTCCATAATATAGTCTTTCCTCCTCGCACTGGTTGAAAGCGTTCCAGTTCCTCTTATCTTGGACCTTGTAAACTCTTATGGTACAATTTCAGTTCCTACCCCTCCTCTTGTAAATATTTCCAAGAGTATTGCATGTTCCATACGTCCATCGATAATGTGGGCCTTTTTTACCCCGCGGCTGACTGCCTCAAGGCAACAGGTGACCTTTGGAATCATTCCCCCCTTGATAGTCCCATCAGCAATAAGTTTTTGAGCCTCTTCCGTGGTAAGGGTAGAAACTAGGTGCCCTTCAGCATCAAGAACCCCCTCGGTATCAGTCAGGAGAATGAGCTTCCTGGCCTCCAGAGCCGAGGCGATGTGCCCAGCCACTAGGTCAGCATTAATATTATATGTCTCTCCCTCCTTACCCCCTCCAACAGGAGCGATTACTGGAATAAATTCCTTTTCTATCAGGGCCGTCAATATTTTTGTATCCACCGATACTATTTCCCCCACCATGCCCATATCAATGATCTCAGGGGGCTGATCACCTGACTTTTTCCTGACGTACTTCATTTTCTTGGCCGTGATGAGCTTGCCATCCTTTCCTGATAGTCCAACGGCCCTTCCTCCATGCCGATTTATGAGGTTCACTATTTCTTTGTTCACGTTGCCCACAAGTACCATTTCAACTACACTCATGGTCTGGCTATCTGTCACCCTCATCCCATCGACAAACTCGGTCTTGATGGAAAGCCTCCCCAAAAATTCACCTATCTGCGGCCCCCCTCCATGCACCACTATGGGATTCAGGCCCACGTACTTCAACAGGATGATGTCCAAGGCAAAATTCTGCTTGAGCCTTTCATCAACCATGGCGTGTCCGCCGTACTTCACAACGACGGTCGCCCCGTTGAAACGCTGAATGTAAGGCAATGCTTCTATCAGAATTTTTGCACGCTCTGTGTCAGTGCTCATAGGATGTACCTGCTCAAGTTTTCATCCTCCAATATGTCGCTGAGTTTTTCTCTTACATATTCCTTGGTAATGACCACCTCTTTTGAGGCCATATCCGGCGCTTCGAAGGAAATCTCATCCAGGAGCTTTTCCATGACTGTCTGTAGACGCCTTGCTCCTATGTTCTCCATGCGCTCATTTACCATGCTCGCAATGTGTGCAATCTCCTTGATGGCCTCTTCTTCGAATTCAAGGTTGACGCCCTCTGTTGCAAGCAATGCCTTATATTGTGTAATCAAGGCATTCTTGGGCTCAGTAAGAATCCTAACAAAATCATCCATGGTCAAAGAATCAAGCTCCACCCTTATGGGGAACCTGCCCTGAAGCTCTGGGAGCAAATCAGATGGTTTGCTGACATTAAAGGCACCTGCGGCAATGAAAAGGATGTGATCGGTCTTAACCATGCCGTATTTGGTAAGAACGGTTGATCCCTCCACTATTGGCAGCAGATCCCTTTGAACACCTTCCCTGGACACATCAGGTCCATAACCCGATTCAGCCCCCGCGATCTTGTCCAGTTCATCCAGAAATATAATGCCGTTTTGCTCGGTCATACGAATGGCCTTTTCCACCACCTTGTCCATATCAATGAGCTTTTGAGACTCTTCCTGGGCCAAGATTTCCAATGCCTCAGGGACCTTTACCCGCCTCTTTTTCTTCTTGGAAGGAAAAATGTTCCCAAAGACCTCTTTTATATTGAACTCCATTTCCTCCAGCCCTGCTGCCGAGAATATCTCAACCATTGGGACATTACGGTTGGTGACCTCAAGCTCTACATATCTTTCATCAAGCTTTCCGTCCCTCAGCATTCGCCTTAACTTTTCCCTAGTCGAAGAAGGCTCGGTCCTGTCAGAGCGGACAACTTCCAGCATTTTGTCCTTGTCTCCATCTTCCAACTCGCGTTGCTCTTCCTTCTTCCTTGGCAGTAAGATGTCCAGCAATCTTTCTTCAGCAAGCTCCCTCGCACGGCCCTTGATTTTCTCTTGTTCCTCTTTCTTGGCCATGTTCACAGCAAGTTCTGTAAGGTCCCGGACCATTGACTCCACGTCTCTACCCACG
>QMLZ01000540.1 GCA_003646995.1 Deltaproteobacteria bacterium
TAAAATTAATGGACTTAGTGATTCGGCGGGATATCCGGAAATTGCTGCATGACACTCAGGAAATCCAGAAGGGGCTGGACATGTTAGAGCAGGATCATGATGACTGGGCCAGAGAGCGCCAGCGATATGACCTGGCACGGGTCATCAAACGTGTCAACCGGTTGGAGTCCGATGTGAGCATGATGCAGTCAGATTGCATGTCTATGGGCCTTATATATCACGAAGATGGTATCTGGCAGGTCGTTGATAGTCTGCACCGCACCTTTGCAAGCTTAGATATTCTGTTCAATGACCTGAAGCAGGTGAGAACGGACCTAAGCGACTCATACATCCATCCTGGAGAATTGAAGCAATTGGAAGTCGATTGGGACAGATTAAATAAAACGATTGGACAAATCCAGAAACACCTCCAGAATAGCGAGAGCTTTCTAATAATAAAAGGTGATATTGTATCAGGGAGGAAATTGAAAAAAGCGTAGGCACATTTTCATGAGGAAAGAGTTGTGGCAGGGACCTTTTTAAAGGTCTCAGGCGGAGGTACTTGGCATTAATAGAAATCATGCCTTTACGTCCAGTGTGTAAACAAAGCATTTTTTTATTCATAACATATGAAAGGAGAAACTAAAGATGAAAAGCAATAGAAAAAAAACACTAATATTAGCAGGATTTATGCTTTTGATGGGAATTATGACATTGGCCTTGGTAAGCCAGGATGTATTAGCGGGTGCGGGTCTTGAAAAGAAGGCGCCAAGATCCTTTGCTGACCTGGCTGATGCAGTCAAGCATTCGGTTGTGAATATCTCCACCACCCAGGTGGTGAAGGGATCGCCGCTTCAGCCCTTTGGCGGACCCAATGCCCCATTTGGGAAATTTTTTGGAGATGACTTCTTTAAACACTTTTTTGGGGATACGCCTAAGGGAGGAATGAAGACACACGCCTTGGGATCTGGATTCGTCATCAGCGAGGATGGCCTTATCCTCACCAATAACCACGTCATTGAAAAAGCGACCGAGATCAAGGTAAAGCTTGAAAGCGGTAATGAAGATAAGGAATATGATGCCAAGGTGATCGGCCGGGATCCCAAAACAGACCTGGCCTTAATCCGGGTAAAACCTGACACCAATTTTCCCAAACCGGTTCACCTGGGCGATTCTGATGCCATTAGAGTTGGAGACTGGGTGATGGCCGTGGGAAATCCCTTTGGCCTGGGTCAAACGGTTACCACCGGCATTATAAGTGCCAAAGGACGCATTATCGGGGCCGGACCTTATGACGACTTTCTCCAGACCGATGCGGCCATCAATCCGGGCAATAGCGGTGGCCCTCTTTTTGATATGAAAGGAGAAGTGATTGGCATTAATACAGCGATTATTGCCCAGGGGCAGAATATCGGATTTACCATTCCCATCAACTTGGCAAAAGGACTTCTTCCCCAGCTCAAAGCCGGCAAGGTTATCCGGGGCTGGCTTGGTGTGATGATCCAGGATGTGACGCCTGATTTGGCCAAGTCTTTCGGCCTTAAGGAAACAAAAGGCGTCTTGATCTCGGATGTAACCGAAGGCAGCCCGGCTGCAAAGGCCGGACTGAAACGGGGTGATGTTGTCAAGGGATTTGATGGGCATGAAGTGGAAAACGCCCATACCTTGTCCCGTCTTGTAGCGGCAACCCAGCCCAATAGCAAGGCCAAGGTTGATATTATCCGGGATGGAAAGGGGGAAACCATCGAAATAACGATCGGCACCATGCCTCAACAGGTTGAAGGGCAATTACCGGAAAAGGCAACAGCCTGGGGCTTGAGTGTGCAGGATATCACGCCTGAACTGGCCCAACAGCTTGGATTGAATCCAGACGAACAGGGTGTGGTCATCTCCGGGGTGGCCCCCGGGAGTCCGGCGGGAGAAGCAGGGTTGCGCGCAGGCGATGTGGTCAAACAAGTGAATCGTCAAAAAGTCCACAATCTTAATGATTACAACCAGGCTCTCGATAATGCCAAGCAAGATAAGAGCATGCTGCTTCTAATCAAACGAGGCGGTGGCACCATGTATGTGGTTCTTAAATCAGTCTCCAAAGGCTAATAAGGTCCCAGAGCAATAAAAAAGGCATGGCCCACACCGCAGACGGAAACCGTAGGAATTCGTCTGCGGCGGGCCAATGTCAAAAGGCCGCTCATGTATGAAAACAAGTGTTCTAAAACTGCTTCCAAACACAAATTTTTAGTAACGTTCAAAAGTGTTCGCATGGACATTTTTAGGGCTCGGGCAATCACAAGCCTGAAAGATTTCTTTGTACTGAAAAAGTGCCCCATAGATAAATAAAATCATAACAAATTTTAGAGCAGTGTTATTGTTAAACGATTTATAATATCGGTAGGTTAGCCTCTAAATAAGATTGAGCCTTTTATAATTTTGTCACGGCGTATTTACTTACTTTCAGGCGATTTATTCAAAGTAAAAAACTCATGGTAAATTGATGAATCATTCCCCGTGCGAACACTTTTGAACGTTACCAAA
>QMLZ01000541.1 GCA_003646995.1 Deltaproteobacteria bacterium
AAGTCTTGATTATATGGATCAGGTACCATGACTGGGCAGTATTCTACACAGGTCGTACAACCAGTGCATATATCCTCTTTAATGTATCTGGGCTTTTTAATCAGGGTTACCGTAAAATCTCCCGCTTCCCCTTCTACACCGTCAACTTCAGTATAGGTCAGGACCTCTATATTGGGATGCCGGCCGACCTCGACCAGTTTAGGAGCGAGTATTCACGTGGAGCACTCATTGGTAGGAAAGGTCTTGTCAAGCTGGGCCATATGGCCGCCAATGGAAGGTGATTTCTCAACAAGGTAAACCTTAAACCCAGCAGTGGCAAGATCAAGAGAGGCTTGAACACCGCTGATTCCTCCACCGACAACCATCACATCTCCAAAATTGCTCTCTGCGGGAATTTTGAAAAGCTGTTCAATTTGTTCTTTTTCCACTTCAATCCGCCTTTATCAGATTTGATGGTTTTCTAAATCGTTTCATATAGAAATGACCCATTTCTGGATGGAGCTTTCAGTGGTCAGTGGTCAGCAATCAATCAATACCTTGTCTTTAATGTCTTTTGCTGAAATCCACAAAAGCTGATCGCGCGACTCCATAGACACCAGTTTATGGATGAACACTAAATAACTTCCTGGATAATTTCCGTGATGTCCTTAATCTCCGGGATGTCCTTAATCTCTGTGGCTTCACTATCCTCCAGGGTTAACCTGCTATCTTCAAAATTGGTGATGCAATATGGGCAGGCAGTAACCAACACCTCAGCCTCGACACCGATAGCCTGCTCTAATCTCAGGTCGGAGAATCTTTCACTCTTTGGAGTTTCCATCCAAATCCTGCCTCCTCCCCCTCCGCAACATAGACTATCTTCCCGTGACTCAGGCATTTCAATCAATTCTAAACCAGGTACTTTTTTTATAGCCTCTCGGGGTTCGTCATATATGCCGTTATGTCTGCCCAAATAACATGGGTCATGATATGTGACTTTTTTCCCATACTCCTTAGTAAACTCTATTTTACCTTCATTGATGAGTTCAAATAAAAACTGGGTGATATGAACCACCTCAAAGTTCACCATAAATTCAGGATATTCATTTTTAAAGGTGTGATAGCAGTGAGGGGAAGAAACAAGGATTTTCTTCACCCCATTATCGATAAAAGTCTTGATGTTTTTCCTCGCTAAGCGTTTGAATAATTCTTCGTCGCCAGTCTTACGTATGCTTTCTCCACAGCAGTTTTCCTTAGGGCCCAGTATCCCGAAATCCACCCCTGCCTGGTTGAGGATATTGACTGTGGCCCTCGCTACCTTTTTTAGTCTTGGGTCATAGCTGGGGTAGCAACCGGGGAAATATAAGATTTCCATCCCCTCGGTGAACGTTTTTACAGAAAGACCTTCCGCCCAATTTGCCCTATTTTTTTGCTCTTCACCAAATGGGTTACCTTCACCAATGAGGTTTGCACTTATGGTGCGGATAGGCTTGACAGAAGTAGGGAAGACCCCATATTCCGTGGCAATCTTGCGTAATGCGACCCCGGATTCTATCTGTTGTACGTCCCTGGGGCACTGCTGAGGGCATCTTCCGCAGGTCGTACAAAGCCATATATCTTCACTTTCTATCTCAGTCAAACCGAATGTAGCCTGCCGGACGATCTTGCGCATACTGAAGGTTCGAACCCTGTTCCACGGACAAACAACATCGCATAATCCGCACTGGAAGCATCTTTTAAAGGCTTCACCACCGCTCGCTTTTATGACATCTACGATCTCTTTGAAGTCGGCTACAGTCTCCACGGTCTTTTTTAGTCCTCTTTTTCGCCTTAATGATTTAGCCGTTCTTTGACTCTGACATTCGGGCAATGGTATCCATTATCTTGTCCAAGCCATATTTATCTGCCAATGCTTCCAATCCTATCTCCATCTCCTCCTGCTCCTCTTCTTCTACTACTTCCTCTTCCCTTTCTTCGTAAGTAAGGGCATCAGATAAGCACCACTGAACACACAAGGGCTCTTTTAAATCCGGCTCGCTTTCACACATATCGCATTTTAGAGGGAGACCGGAATCGGGTTCTTTGAAAAGATCCCTGGATGGGCAGGAAGCCCGGCAGAAGGCACACTCGTCGTATTCCTTTCCGTCAATCACATATTTGTCTCTGCCCATACATTCTGCTGGAGTATACTCACCCGCGTATACAGGAACATATACGTCTCTTAGTGGATCACGAATCACCCGAATACGCGACCTCACCGGATTATTGCTGCTATATTTTGGCGTGGCGTGAAAGGCTGAGCAGATTACCTCACATGCCCGGCAACCATTGCATAAGTCAACATTAATTTTTATTGTTTTAACTATTTTCTTTTTTTTCTCACCCTTCACGGTTCACTTCCTCCACCCTATTTCTTCTCAGTTTCCGCCGAAGTCTCTTTAGAAGGGGTCCCCTCATCATCTGTCAAGATCCCCCTCTGTAGGAAGTCTTCGCTAACGTAATCCAAATCTAATTCATGTAATGACTCT
>QMLZ01000542.1 GCA_003646995.1 Deltaproteobacteria bacterium
AAAAAATGGAGAAGACAGCATGGGACTGGAAACATTTGCGAAACCAAATGAAGGTTCTTCCGAGGCAGATTTGGATATGAATCGTTACCCATTTTGGAGGTATTTCAATAAAGTTTCAGATTCTATCCATAACTTCGGGAGTATCCTTTTGGCCTTCATTCTTCTGGTCATCATGTATCAGATAAGCGCCCGTTTTTGTAAGGCGAGCTGTTTCGATGTAGTCGAATTATCTTCATACCTTTTGGTCTGGATAACCTTTGCATGTGTCCCCGCGGCTTACAGGCGAAACAGGCATATCAAGGTAGACCTCATATACTCGAGGCTGCCGGAGAAGTACCAGCTCTTTCTTGACATATTTGGAGGGGCAGTCGGCATTCTGCTGAGCGTTTTGGTAGCGTGGCAGGGTGTTCTTTTTGTCTTCGAAACTTATCAAGATGGAGATATGACTCTCATACTCCACATCCCTTTATACCTGATTAATTTAGCATTACCCCTTGGCATGACTTTTTTTGCGATTGAGTGCACAGAGAAGATACTCAAGGCGTGGATCAAATACAGAACCGTCGTGAGAAAATCAGCAACGTATCAGCTGTGAAAATACCCGCTGCCCGTATGAAGATCTGACTACTTGCGGGTGGTACGAATAGTATCGGCCCATCCATGCTGATTCTACCCAAATAAGGAACAAGCTTATGTACGCTCCTCTTCTGGTGTCTGTAATCCTAATGGTAATCCTTCTGTTTGCAGGAGTTCCTGTTGCGGTGAGTCTTAGTGCCGGAGGCCTTGTCGGTCTCTATTTGGCCTTTGGAAGCAGTGCCTTGATAACAGTCGCTCAAACGATGTCAAGCACAATAAATAGCTTCTTGTTACTTGCTATTCCTCTGTTTATTCTTATGGGCGTCATTCTTGGAAAAAGTGATATTGGGGCTAAGATTTACAAGGTTTTTGATGTATTCCTCAGACATATCCCAGGTGGTCTTGCTGTTGCAACCATTTTCACCTGTGCAATCCTGGCTGCCATGATAGGAACAAGTGTTGCGGTGGCAGCTATGGTGGGTTCCTTCGCATTAACAAATCTCACAAAATATGGCTACAAACTGCCACTTAGTCTGGGCGCGATTGCAGCGGGGGGTGCCCTTGGTATATTGATCCCTCCAAGTGTCGCTATGATTATCTATGGCGCTATCTCGATGGAATCAGTGGGCAAACTTTTCATTTCTGGAATTTTACCTGGTTTAATCGCGGTAGGTTTGTTCAGCGCATACATAATAGTGACCTGTGCCCTTGATAAAAACGCCAAAAAGGCGCAAAAAGCTTCCTGGGGGGAGCGTTGGCAGGCCTTAAAAGAAGGTATATGGGCCCTGATCATTCCTCTTTTTATCATAATCCCCCTGTATCTCGGTATTGCTACTCCCACTGAAGTTGCCGTCATTGGAATTTTCTGGTCGCTAATCGTTGGTCTTTTTATTTATAAAGGCCTCAAATTCAGAGATCTCCCAGGTATTTTTATGGAAGGAATGGACTCATCCGTAATGGTCCTGTTTATTGTGTGCGGAGCAATGGTATTTGGAAATGCCGCCACACAACTTGGGCTTCCGGAAATGATCAAGGAGGTTACACTCAGGCTGACAAATCCACTTTATTTCGTCATTGGAACAATTTTTATCATGTTGATACTGGGTATGTTTATTGAGGGTGCATCAATCATGCTTATTTGCCTCCCCCTTTTTCTTCCAACTTTGATTTCTCTGCATGTACCCCTCATATGGTATGCGGTAATCATGGTAATGTCCATAGAAATCGGCTTATTAACGCCTCCTGTAGGGTTGAATATCTATGCCGTTGATGGGGTTGCAAAGGCAATGGGTTTGAAAAGTACGCTTAATATTGCAATCAAGGGCACTGTGCCCTTTATGCTGATTTATCTATGCGCAGTACTGCTGGTCTTACTTTTCCCGAAACTAACATTGTGGTTACCAGCACTCATGCAATAACTTCACCTCATCTGCTTCCGGTTTTTATTAATGAAACATAGGGGATTTCTTAGCAGACACCTTTTCATGAAAACAACAAAAGACATTCAAATCATGGAGTGGATAGCAAAACGGATGGCCGGCGGTCACTATATAATATCTGAACATGTAATCAGGTCTATTATGGGAGATAAGGTATCAATTCAGAAAATCGAGAGCGGTCTCCTGCATGGAAAACTTATTGAAATCCATAATAATCCTGCGAGAGGACCCAGCTTTCTAGTCCTTGGATACCATGATTCAGGGCCGGTTCATGTTCTGTGTGCACCCGGAATAGACGGGTTGCTCGTTATACTCTTTGCATACTTGCCTTCTCCACCCATATGGAAGGACCCTACACACAGAAACCTAGGAGGTATGCCCATGAAAAATATGACCAAGAAGTGTTTTTTTTGTGGGGGCAATATTAAAGACATCACTGTCGGAAATTTTGATTACCGGCTGGAGGGGCAGCTTTATGTGGTCAAG
>QMLZ01000121.1 GCA_003646995.1 Deltaproteobacteria bacterium
ATTAAAGGTGGCGTTTCCTCCTCCACCACCTATACTCTGGGCAAGGATGCCGTAACTGCGTTTGCCCGTGCAGGTGATCTCAGAAAAGTCGCTCACATCCACCACGTTCCCATCACCGGCCTCGGCGCCAAAGCCCCCGATTGCTATCTGGGCAGAATACGTGCTGGAGCTTGCGGCTCCACCCCCGCCACCGGTAATCCCTGAAACAGCAGAATTAAGACCATCAATCGTACTTGCATTAACTTTACCACTCCACGGATTCGGGGGAGTGGCTTGGGTGCCCGAACCTCCCACTGGGGACAGGGATACCAGGAAATTCATGCCAGCATCTCCGCCTCCTCCTCCGATACTGGAGGCCTCTATACCCGCAGACCCCTCCCCCTCTGTATGTATGCTCCCGGCAGGACTGCTACTGCTACCCCGAGATACAGTGACCGTGCCGGCCTGTCCGCCACCATCGCCAAATCCTCCAATGCCCACCACAATGGGAGAACCGCGGGTGGTCAATACTGCCGAGACATTCATGCCACCGTTTCCACCACCCCCGCCAATGCTTTGAGCAATGATCCCATTGGAATGAGGACCCCGGGTCTGTATATCACCCGAATCGGTCACCTCCACATCCCCTGCATCGGCTCCCGCTCCACCGTGCCCACCAATGCCTACCACAATAGACATGTCAGTACCATTAGAAGAACCAGAGCTATGCCCCAGGCTTGCACCAATGTTCATGCCACCGTTTCCCCCACCCCCTGCGATTGACTGAGCAAGCAGTCCATGAGCCCACTGCCCCTGGGTTGTGATGGAACCGGTATAGTCAACGGATACCTTACCACTCGTATTTCCACTGCCTCCAAAGCCTCCAAGACCAAATGTAAGGGAAGGTAGGGCTCCTCTCCTAGACACGGAAAGTGATCCATCTACGTTGATTGCGCCGTTTCCACCACCCCCGCCTATACTTTGGGCCGCTACCCCGAGGCATCTGTCCCCCTGGGCTGTTACATGGCTGTGCCCCTGTATTGAAACTTCTCCAGCGCTGCCCCCTTGACCTCCAAAACCTCCTACACCGCCCATAACCGGTCCATCAGCCACCAAGCTACCCCCCACGTTTAGGCCACCATTCCCCCCGCCTCCACCTAGGCTCTGGGCAACGATTCCTCCGGCATTTAAACCCGAGGCCATCGTCTGGTTATTATTTACGGTAAGGCTCACATCAGCGGCTTCGCCGCCGCCGCCGCCAAAACCTCCTACTCCCAGCACCAGCCCCGCGGTATTACCCGTGGTTAAGTGGCCGGCTGTGATCTGGCCCGCAATATTTACATTTCCACAGCCACCTCCGCCACCCACACTTTGGGCAAGTATGCCGTTTGAGCCGTTACTCCCTGAGCCTATAGAGGCCAGCACATCGCCTCCCACATTTACATCTACCCTACCCGCATTACCACCTGCTCCCCCAAATCCTCCCAGTCCGAGGGCAGCAGAATATGAGCCTGATGATCCTGAGAAACCCACAGCACCTGAAATATTAAGTCCTCCACTACCTCCTCCACCGCCGATACTTTGCGCGATCACACCGTGGGAGCCAGTACCTGAGGTGGACACATCCCCATTCATCTCGAGGGACACAGCACTCGAATCTCCTCCTTGGCCTCCGAATCCACCCATGCCGATCGCTGCTGATAGGTCTACGCTATTTATGGACAGGCCTATTGTGCCCGCGACATCAAAACCTCCTCTTCCACCCCCTCCGCCTATGCTTTGGGCCATAACAGCGCTAGCCCCTTCACCATGGGTGTCCACCGAACCTTCGAGGGTCAGGTTAATAGTCCCACCATTGCCTCCATCGCCCCCTGATCCGCCCACTCCTACTGCAACTGCGCCATTGCCTTCTCCTGCCATGGATAATGTGCCGGATATGTCAAATCCGCCTGTACCACCACCTCCGCCTACACTTTGTGCCACCACTCCAGCGGATCTATCCCCAAACGTTGAGACTGCTGCATCAACAAACGCCCCTATGGAGTTGCCATTACCGCCACTTCCACCCGCACCTCCTACGCCGACCGACACGGCTGCACTCCCGGTGCCAGAGCCACTGATCGCCCCCGATACCTCAAAGCCACCGTTGCCACCTCCACCTCCAACACTCTGAAGCAAAATCCCGTCGGAACCCTTTCCTTGTGTAGCAACATTTCCGGAAACATGAGCCGTCACTGAGCCACCTGATCCGCCTCCACCACCCGAGCCGCCCACTCCAACGGCAATTGCTCCACTGGCCGCACTTGCACCGCTCAAAGGTGCTGAAATACCAAAGCCGCCACTGCCACCTCCACCTCCAACACTCTGGGCGATAACAGCTCCTGCATTATCTCCAAGGGTGCTCACATTGCCGTCCAAGTCAACTGACACAGCTGCCCCGTTTCCGCCGCCTCCACCGCTACCGCCCACGCTCGCAGCAATGGCTCCGCTGGCCGTACCACCAGCAGACAATGAAACAGAAATGGCAAATCCTCCACTGCCTCCCCCTCCTCCCACGCTCTGGGCAATGAGGCCCTTTGCGCGGTCGCCTTGGGTCGAAATATTGCCTGAAAAACTCGTACTCACTGTATCACCGGCGCCGCCACTTCCACCGGTTCCACCCAAGGCCACGCCAATGGCAATACCACCTGCACCCGGGTTTATCTGCACGCTGCCCGCAACAGCCATCCCGGCGTTTCCTCCGCCACCGCCAACGCTCTGGGCTAATATCCCATTGGAGTCGTGGCCTTCAGTTAGGATGGATGCCCTGGCATCAACGTTTACCTTTCCGGCACTTCCCCCATCTCCACCATCCCCTCCTATGCCCACAGACAAGGAGGTAAAGGGACATGCAGTAGCTGTGGCCGCAAACCCTCCATTCCCTCCGCCCCCTCCGATGCTCTAGGCGAATATCCCGTCTGAGCGGTCACCCTGAGTGTTTATGAGACTACCAAGGGCAGAAGGATTAACAGTCACGGATACATCGGATCCATTACCTCCTGTGCCCCCGCTTCCACCTATTGATACACCGGCCAGCAAAGATCCTGCAATTGCGCTGCCCCCATTACCACCCCCTCCCCCCACACTCTGGGCAAGAATCCCAGGTGAATCGTCTCCCATTGTCTCCAGCTTCTCTGTGCTGGTCACACTCACACGGCCAGAGTTGCCGCCTGCTCCACCGCTTCCACCTATTGTAACCAGGGCGCTACCGGACGTTGATGCGCTTCCTCCACCTCCACCTATGCTCTGTGCGAATATGGCCTGAGACCAACGGGACCTGGTGCTTATGTTGCCGCTGTTTTCAACGGTTACATCACCACCGCTGCCACCTTCGCTGCCGCTGCCACCTATGGAAAGCACTCCCCCTGCACCTGCTCCATCTCCGCCGCCCCCTCCCACACTCTGTGCAAATATACCTCGGGAATACTCACCCCGTGTGCTGATCTGCCCCGCATTGTTCACATTTACAGGACCGCCCGTACCCCCGAATCCACCACGCCCTCCTATTGCAACGACCCCGGCCCCTATTCCGCCGGTACCCCCGCCACCTCCAACACTTTGCGCAAATATTCCGTGAGATTGCCGACCATTAGTGGAAATGAAAGCGCTGCTTCCGGTACTGACATTGACACTGCCACCGCTTCCCCCGCCATCTCCGGTAGCTCCTATTCCTACAAGTCCTGCGCCGATACCTGCATTTCCGCCGCCCCCTCCTATGCTTTGGGCAAGTATGCCATAGGAACCATCAGCACTAGTGATTATGGATCCATCGTGCGACACTGTGACCTCGCCCCCCTTGCCTCCACCGGAACCACTGGCTCCCAGGCCCACAATGCCCGCCCCTAGGCCGCCATTACCTCCCCCACCCCCGATACTCTGGGCGAGGATGCCATGGCTACCCAGCCCATGGGTCCGGATTTGAGAACCCTGCTCTGTACTCACAACTACGCTTCCTCCATCTCCTCCCGCGGATCCATCTCCGCCAAGGCCAACGATCCCTCCTCCTCCACCGCCATCTCCTCCGGTCCCACCGATACTCTGTGCCAAGATGCCGTGACTCGCTCGGCCTAAAGTAATAATCCCACCCTGATGCGATACGTCCACACTGCCCCCATCACCTCCATCGAGGGAACTACCGCCCTGTCCCACTATTCCCCAGCTGCTGCCCCCGGTTCCTGCTGCTCCTCCTATACTCTGAGCAAATATGCCATGGGCATAGTCACCCATTGTCCCAATGAGGCCATCAGCACCGTTGGTGACAGTGACGGTGCCACCATGGGCGGTTACTCCACTATGCCCACCGCTGCTCCAGATATAACCTGTTCCACCATCCCCAGCCTTTCCCGCCTGGCTCTGTGCAAATATCCCGTGACCCTTTTCACCACTGGTGGAAATGATCGTATCTGATCCTATGGTTACAGCGCCTCCGTCTCCTGCAGCCCCTCCAGGGGCTGCATCAATGTTGCCGTAAGAGTCCCCGCCCTGGCCTCCATCACCCCCGATGCTTACCCCGGTTATTCCGGCCAGGCCACCACTAACCGTTTCAATTGTCCCATGCGATGAAGGGGCATTAATAGTCACATCAGGGCCGGGGGAGCCATCTTGGCCCGGATTTGGATTGACTCCTAGTGTGACGCACCACCCAAATATACAAACCCTGATACCAAATCCATCGCTTCCCCCAGCTCCACATGCCCCTTTCTTCATGACGTATATGTAATTTGAGTTATCAGTGGGAACCGAAGGCGGATAAATAGTCCTTTCAGAGACCCCTGGTTCTCCCTGTTTATCAGGAGGGATGCTGGAGTCGAAATCTTCAGCCACGGTTAGTGTCTTGGTTTCATGAATTGTGTTGGTATTATCTTCAGGATCTGGATAGGTGCGTTCAATGGTGATCTGGTCCACATAGCCCAGGGAATTGGTGGTGGTGGCTGTTACGGTCCAGTCGCCGTTTTCATCGGTTGCAGGGAAAACGTCACCAAGGTTTGTGGTGGTAATAATTTTCCTGTCAGCGTCGGTGACCACGCCAATTGTAAATCCATCATCGTCCTGTATCAGGGATATGACCTTTGCATCTAATCCTGTTCCCGGGTCAGTAACTATGTCCTCTACCTGGGTGTCTGGAGTAGGAACATCCGCAAAAACATCTTTGCAATAAGCGAAAACCAAGATAATAAATAGACTTAGAATACCTGTACGCCACATGATGAGCACAGACTTTTTCATCTTGACTCTCTCCTCATCAGTTTGTCTGGGTGACCTTCCCGGCCTCCCCTGTCATCTGCTCCTGCCACCTAATGCGGCCTTAAAGCGCAACAACTTGGGCTCATCAGGTTTTCCCCTATCTTTATGATTTAATTCACCCTCAAAAAGCATCTTGTATGCCAAGGAACAGGCGCAATGAAAATCAAAATTTTTTATGAAAAACAAGATGTTGCAAATTTTAGTTTATTTAAATCAATGATGTAGGCAAAAATTTACATAGACTAATATGTAATTTTTTACTACTTATAATCCCTTTTCTACACTATAAAAAGCGAGTTCCACGTATCCAGAAATTCTCTTTTTATCTAAAGAGCTCGAAAAGGCTTGGTAATTGTGGCAGGGCTACGTGCATACGCCAGCTATAGGTGAGGGCTTGGAAGGGCTCGGAATTGCTCCTTTCTCGAGCAAGGCCCGGGTATTCTCAGCCTCTGCTCTCATCCGTTGGCAGTATACAAGCCCGCTTGCACAAAACCAACGCTTAAGCAATTCAGACCTTTAAATATAACTAATGTTGCCAAAAAAAGAATAATAAAACCATAAACCAGCTAGTTTCATGGAACCTACAATAATCTTAACCAATATGCAAATTTTTTTGAACATCACTTGCCTCGCAACCGCATTGCAGCTACGATATGGCCCAATGTCCGGGGGGGGGTCAGAGTGTCCGAGTGGGAGGTTTATATCGCGGAAAACAAGACGGGAGAGATTTAAGATATGGCAAAAACAAAAAGCGTACTGGGAGCATGGGGTAGGGTGGCATTCATAGATTTGTCACGCGGCCACGCATGGATCGAAAAACCGGGCAGCGAAATTTATGAAAAGTATTTGGGGGGAATTGGTCTTAGCGCAAAATTCCTATGGGAGCTAGTTAGGCCCGGTTCTGACCCACTTGGAGAAGATAATGTCCTGTGTTTCACCCCTGGAGTGCTTACGGACACTGGTGCATTGTTTTCCGGCAGATTTACAGTGGCAGCCAAATCACCTGCTTCCAATAGCTGGGGTGATGCTAATTGTGGAGGTTACTTTGCTCCGGCACTTAAACGATGCGAAATAGACGGCCTTGTAATTTTGGGGCAAAGCGACATTCCCGCTTATTTGGTTATTAACGAAAAGGAGATTCGCATTGAAGATGCCACCAGTTTGTGGGGCAGGGATACCATTGAGACTGAGGCCATCCTCAAGGAAAAGCACGGGAAACCATCGCAAGTGGCGTGCATTGGGCCTGGGGGGGAAAAGAAAAGCCTCATGGCAGGCATATTTACAGACAGGGGCCGGGCAGCTGCCAGGGGAGGCCTTGGTGCTGTGATGGGCGCCAAAAACCTTAAGGCCATTGTGGCGTCTGGTTCCAGTAAGGTGGCTGTTTGGGATAGGGATGAAGTGTTGCGACTGAGCAGAGAGTTTTCTAACCGCCTCAAGAAATTGCGGCGCCTGCAACCCTACTTGAACGATAGGACCTTGGGCCTGATGGGAAGTTTGACGAGGGGTGGATATGCGTACATGCGCCAGCCGGCAGACTTGTGGAGGCTGTTGCTGAGTAAGTTTGGCACCTGTTCCTTGAATGCCTTGTCTGCAGAGAGCGGGGACAGTCCTGTAAAGAATTGGACCGGCATCGGCCATTTTGACTTCCCTCTCAACCTGTCGCAGAGAATAGGTGCTCAATCAGTAATTCGTCACCAAAAGAAAAGATATGGATGTGCATCATGCCCCACTAGATGCGGTGGCATCATGTCCCCGCCCGAGGACTGGGGCATACAGGGCGAAACCCACAAGCCTGAGTACGAGACCTGCTGTGCATTCGGAGCGCTACTTCTAAACAATGATCTCAAGAGCATATTCCAAATAAACGACATGTTGAATCGCGCTGGATTGGATACCATTTCTTGCGGTGCAACCGTGGCGTTTGCAGTGGAATGTTTTGAAAATGGACTAATAGACACCTCGGATACCGATGGCCTTGAGCTTCGCTGGGGCGATTCCCGCAGTATATTAGAATTGGTCAAAAAGATTATCCAGAGGGATGGCATTGGGGAGATTTTGGCAGATGGCGTAAGGCTGGGGGCTGAAAAAATAGGCAAAGAGGCAGGAAAATACGCTGTACACTGCGGGGGCGTCGAAGCCCCCATGCATGATCCCAAGTTTGATCCCGGCTTCCTTGCCTCGTACAGCTTGCTCTCGGCCCCCGGAAGACACACAGCGGTAAGCTACCAGTACCTCGAGCTTCAAGGCTTGGAAAAGACATTTTCTAGGCCCCCCAAAATTCCAATGATTACAAGTAGAAAAACCAGGTTCCGGTATGACCAAAAAAAGGTGGAGGGCCTGGCTATTGACGCCTTTTTCAAGATGCTCATAGACTGCGCTGGCCTCTGTCTTTTCGGAACGCAAGTAGGGGGTCAAATGCCCATTGTTCCATGGCTAAACGCAGCAACCGGGAGGGATCTGTCCCCTGAGGAATATCTGACCATCGGCGAACGGGTCTTTCAACTCCGCCATCTATTCAACATAAGGGAAGGTATCAACCCGGCCAAGGATTTCAAACCCCACCCCCGCCTACTGGGCGAGGTTCCTTTCAAAAAGGGGCCCGCCAGAGGCGTAACTCTTTCATTCGATCAACTGGCCAGGGCATTTTACGAGTGTATGAACTGGGATATGAACACGGCAGAGCCCAAGAAGGACTATCTTGAGAGCCTAGGGTTGGGAGATCTTATAACCTCCCCTTCACTTGCGCAACGGGCCAAACGTTAGGGCATTATTCAAACCAAGATCGCCGGGGCTAAAAGATTCCAGCTCAACTGTGATTGTCCCCACTTTTACCTTGGTTTCAATTTTAACCGGTATGTGCCGGGGATCAGAGGTGAGCCACATCTTCATTGAGGCATCCCTGCCGTGACGAAATGCGCCACCGATGTGTTTTAAGTCAGGTATCACCACCACGCAGTCATAGAGCCTGCCTTGGACGGTGATCGTCTCTCGTCCCACCACCCTGCCTTCGCCCATGACGCACTTCTTGCCATTTGACACAGAGGCTCGAATGATCTTGCCCGGCGTAAAGGACTTCAATCTGAAAAAATAAAACACAGAAAAAGGATCAAAGGTCTCTGGAGGTATTTTCACGGTTTTTCTCAAGGTACCATTCTTTATGTAACTGGCTTGCCCCTGGGCCCAATCGAACTCAATCCTTTCGTCCTTGTTCTTGGAGCCCCTTGTCTTTTTTGCATAAAATACAGAATGAGTCATATCCATGTCTGTATAGGCGTCTATCCTATCTCTTACTTTGTAAAAAACATCCACAAATCCTGAACTCCGGCCTTCCATGATGAAATGCCAGCAGGTCTGCCCCATGACACTGGCCATGGGAGCGACCTCGAGGCTCATTTGCCCAGCCTTGATCTTCATCCACCTAACCGTATATGAAATCCTTTCACCAGGCAGAAAAGGAG
>QMLZ01000122.1 GCA_003646995.1 Deltaproteobacteria bacterium
AATTGATGAAGAACTATGTGACGGCTGCGGGCAGTGCATACCTGCATGCGCAGAGGGAGCCATTGAGCTCATAGATGGAAAGGCTCGGCTTGTGGCAGAAAAATATTGCGATGGGCTCGGAGCTTGTTTGGGAGAATGTCCAACTGGCGCCTTGAAGGTAATTGAAAGAGAGGCAGAAGATTTTGATGAAGAAGCTGTGGAACAATACCTCAAAGAAAAAGAACGTGCCGAAAAGACTGCCGAGGAATTTGTTGCGCCCTCTTGTCCGTCGGCCAGGCTTCAGACCTTTGATAACTTACCAGCATGCGAACAGGCTAATGTGCCTGTACAACACTCCAGCACTACCTCTGCTCTTTCCCATTGGCCGGTTCAAATAAACCTTGTCCCCCCTACGGCACCTTTCCTTAGGGAAGCAGAGCTGCTAGTAGTAGCTGATTGCGTGCCTATAGCTTATCCAAACCTTCATGCAGACTTTATAGAAGGCAAGGTTGTTTTGGTGGGTTGCCCGAAATTCGATGACATACCCCAGTATGTTGAGAAGTTCGCCAGCATTTTTGGATCCGCAGACATCAAAAATATCATAGCGCTTGTTATGGAGGTGCCGTGCTGCTCAGGGCTTCCCATGATCCTAAAAAAGGCCATAGAGCTTGCGGGCAAGGACATTCCTTTGGAACAAATTATCATCAGTACGAGGGGACAAATATTGAGGAAAGAAACTTTGTAGCATTAAGACCGACCGAACGGAGGCCTTAGCGTGAAGAAAATCAACCTATATGAAGAAAACGGATTCAACGAACTCCATATGAGTCGGCTATTGGTCCACGACTCGCCTTATTTTAAAATCCTGAATTTCAACTTTAAAGGAGGGCAAGAACTACCCATACATTCCCATGATATTGAAGGCCAGGTTAGTATCGTGATACTCGAGGGACAAGGCGAATTTCTGGCAATCGACGGCACAATGCCAGCCAAACAGGGTGATGTGTTGATATCGGATATTGCTGTCCCCCATGGAATCAGGGCAAAGACTGACATGAGAGTGCTGGTAACCATAGCACCGCCCATATGATGGCACGGCCCTGTGTCGGCGGCAGTGCCGGAACCTACGACCTTTGATCCAACCAATCGGCGAAAACGGGATACTCATGGCCAAAGAGACTTATGCGGTCCCCTGGCTTAACAATGGCATCTTTTGCCACAGCCCGATGATTCACCATGATCAGTTGAACAGAGTTGGGCGAGACACCAATCCGCCCTAGAAGTTCCTTCACGGAAAGGGACTTTGTTAAGCTTAGCAAAATCGGCTTGTTGTTCTCTGGCAGTATGGTGCCCAAGTTACCGTACGTATGGATTATTACCCTGTTATTCATGGCCTGCTCCTTTCTGCGTGCCATTGTAACGGATACATTTTCTGAAATACTTGACATAAATCAAGAGATCCCACGCACCTTCCACTGCACGCCCTTTAAATAAATTCTTATTGATGGTTATTGACATTTATAGAAATGATCACTATTCTATACTAAAAGAGTAGGAATTAAAATTTAACACCCTTCCTCTGAAGGAGACCAAATGAAATTCGTGAAGGATATAAAGGCTGATGATACCCTGGATCTCGTGTGCAGGATGTGCCCACTTCACCTCCTTGAGCCCGGTGAAAAACTAGCATGCATGAAAGAAGGACAGGTGCTGGAGGTGCTTACCGATTATGATGGAGCACTGGAAGACATCCCTTCGTGGTGTGACAAGTGTGGGCAAGAATTTATCGGCATCGAAGAGGATGAAGACTGTTATAAGCTCTATATAAGAAAAAGGGAAAGGAATCACCATGGAAAAGAGAGTCTATCTGGATAATGCTGCTGCAACTGCCGTCAGGAATGAGGTCATTGAGGAGATGCTTCCCTTTTTTGACATTGAATTCGGTAATCCCTCTACCGTTTACGACATGGGTTCCAGAGTCAAAGCGTCCATAGATGACCAGAGGGCAAAGGTGGCATCGCTGATAGGTGCCAGGCCCGAGGAAATTATATTTACCTCAGGAGGAACCGAAGCCAATAATCTTGCCATTAAAGGAATAGCATTTGCTCATAGGAAGAAGGGCGATCACATCATAATTGGAGCAACAGAGCATCATTCGGTTCTTAACTCCGCAAGGTTTTTCGAGAGACTGGATTATGAGGTAACATTCTTGCAAGTGGATGAGTATGGTCTAGTGGATCCACAACGTTTGAAGGAGCTTATCAGGCCTGAGACCATCCTGGTCTCCGTTGCCCATGCCAGTAACGAAATAGGGACCATTCAACCTATTGCAGAGATCGCCGAAGTATGTAGAGACAAAAATGTTTTCTTTCACACTGACGCCGTTGCCAGTGTTGGAAACATCCCCATTGATGTCAAGGAACTTGGTGTAGATCTCTTATCTTTGTCGGGTATTCCCCTAAGAGCGCCCAAGGGAACCGGTGCGCTTTACTTCAGAAAGGGGCTCCGTCTTATGCCCTTGTTGCACGGCGGTATCCAGGAAAGCGGCCGCAGGGGCGGCACTGAAAATGTTCCGGGAATTATCGGGCTCGGCAAGGCTGCAGAGTTGACACTTCAAGAACTTCCTCAAAAGATTCGACATGTAAAGGTCCTTCGCGACAAACTTGTAAAAGGTATCATTGACTCTGTGGAAAATATTAAGCTCACAGGGCATCCCGAAAACAGATTGCCGGGTCATGCAAGCCTTTGCATACAAGCAATAGAAGGAGAGGCATTGGTCTTCCTGCTCAACAGCCACGGAATCTATGTAAACACCGGCTCTGCCTGTGCCTCCAAAGCCCTTAAGACCTCCCCCGTCCTGGTGGCAATAGGAGTGCCCCCGGAACTGGCACAGGGCTCCATAGTCTTTACTTTAGATATGCCAAATACAGAAGATGACATTAATTACGTCCTAGAAAAACTACCCATCGTGGTGAACCGTTTAAGATCTATGTCTCCACTTTGGGGAAAAAGGGAAACCGTTCAAGCGGGTTAGTTAAACGGAAGGAGTACATCATGTATTCAGAAGAAGTAATGAAACATTTCGCCCAGCCCAAAAACGTGGGTGAAATTGAAGACGCAGATGGAATAGGTGAAGCAGGGAATCCTGTTTGTGGCGATATGATGACCTTCTACATCAAGGTCAAAGATGGAATACTTCAAGACGTGAAATATAAAACCTTTGGCTGCGTCGCTGCAATCGCGGTTTCCAGCAAGGTGAGCGAACTTGTAAAAGGCAAGACACTTGAAGAGGCCAAGGCGCTGACGAAAAAGGCCGTGGCAGAGGCACTCGGCGGGCTGCCAAAGGAAAAGATGCATTGCTCTAATCTGGGAGCCGAGGCCCTTGCAAAAGCTATCTTGGATTATGAGGGAAAGCATGGCGGCAGCCTATCGGAAATGCAGCCCAAAAAGAAGGCCGAAGTAATTGAGCGATATTGCAAGTGCGGAATGGAAAACCCTACCGAGGCCGCATTTTGCATGTCTTGTGGAGCGAAACTAGGGCAATTATCATGACACAAACTATTGTTACATGGCTTATTATTGCAGCAGCTTTTATTTTTGTGGCCAGATGGGCCTTTAGAAAGATAACGGGTAAGGTCCCTGCCGATTGCTGCAGCGATGAGGAGAACATCTCTGGTAGGTGTTCCGCATGCTCCCAGGCGACAAATTGCAATATTACACACGACAAATGAAAAGGGCCGAGTCAATTCGACTTGGTCATGCCCCTTTATAGGTTACAAACCAGGGCACGAAGCTGGGCGATTATTGACATTCCGACGTGAATTGGGAACCCATCTTCGCTCATGTCAGGACGCACGGTAATCCCGTCCACGCACCCATTGGCAATCAGAAACTCTGCTGTGGATTCGGGATCAATAATTGAGAGAAGATCCTTTTTGGTAAGCGCGGACAGCATTGCGATAACACCGTATACCCCCCAGTTTGATACCGATGCTATCACTAGTTCCTCGCATCGAGTGACGCACGGAACTATGTCAATTGCCGAAAGGGCGGTTATTATGTTTCCCATCCCGACTTCGTTACCCCCATCTCCGAAACAGATAGTCGGGCATGCTGCCTCTGTTATGAAGTAATCGAATTTGGGTGCCGTATCGGAGATGTCCTGCTTATGCATGTTGTAGTATCGGCCGTCACGAGCTTGGCCAGGCATTTCTATTGATACCACCAGCTTGGGCTCCAAAGAAGCCAGGGCCTGCTTCGCAAGCCTCTTACTCGTATCCACATCGGAGACGGGAATTTCGTAAGTCGTGAAGGCCGTAGAAAGAGTGGTAGACAGGGGTGGTGCGCATACTATGATAGGCCTCCCACCAAGAACCTCTAAAACCTTGTAAATGGCCAAGGCACCAATGGGGCCATCGCTTTCATACCCGCAGCCAACCGGAAATCCCGTGCCAATGAGCGTAACACCAATATTGTCCAATATCATTCTAGCGGCGCGAACACAATAGCCCGGCCTCATTGCCTCATATACCCTGCCCATTCCCCGCCTGCCATGCTGCAAGATTATCTGCTCAACTCTTCGCGATAACTGCTCAATCTCAATCATGATTTCATACCGGCTTAATCACCCTTATTACAAAACAAATGAGCTTATAAAATCCCTAACCTGTTCCTTTCCACGGACTACCCCATAATGTCCTTCACAGAGAATATCAGCCTCAAGAGAAAGCATCAATTTTAGGGATTGATTATATTTTTTTCTGTCCGAAAGCAGGCTTGCATCAAGAGGACCGTGTACATCCTGACCAAAAAGAACCTTCAATCCTTCCGATTCCATAACAAAGGCCATGGATCCGGGAGAGTGGCCGGGGATATGAATAGCCTCAATTATTCTGTCACCTAGCACTATCTCTTCTTTGTCTCCCCGGATCTTCCTATCCACCGTAAACGGCTTTAGTCTCGCTCCATACCACTTTGCCGCAGTAACCACCTGGTCAGCTTGCTCCAGATACGGCGCCTCAAGCTCATGGGCAACAACCGTGCATTGTGTCAAGTCTTTAATCTCTTTCGCACCGCCAGTATGATCAAAGTGGCAGTGGGTTATTAGGAGATATTCTATCCCCCTTGGGTCCACAGCGCATGATCGAATATTATCCAGAATTCTTTCAGTACCATGCCCTGTGCCCGCGTCAACCAACGCCGAATGCCTCCCGATCTTTATCAAATACACAGCAGCATCCCCTGAAGCAGAGAGCTCACTCCCCCCTACCTGGAATATTTCCTTTGTAATCTCCATGGTGTCTCCCGCTCTTCCGCGGACTTCTTATGCCCTTAATTATTTTTCCTGTCAAATGTATATGCGAACATTGGCACAAATATAAGAGTAAGTATTGTTCCTATCAACAGCCCTCCCACAGCCACGTCAGCCAATGGCGAAAGCCTTTCCAGGCCTACCGCCCTCTCCAGCGCTATAGGGATCATGCCCGCAATGGTGCCAAAGGCTGTCATCATTACAGGGCGATAACGCACCTTGACACTTTCCACCGCAGCATCAAATGCACTAGCAGCTTTCCTGTAATGTTGATAAAAATCCACGAGCAACACAGAGTTCTTGATTATGATACCAAAGAGAAGCAACACTCCCACCATACTGGGCATACAGCTTGGCTTGTTGAAGATCAGCATACCCCATGATGCTCCTATCATTGCAAGGGGAAGGACCACCACCATTACAAGTGACAATATAACCGAACGGTATATGGAAACAAGAGCCATAATGAGGATGATAACGCCTATACCTATTGCCTTTATCATCCTGGAAAAACTGTCTTTCAATTGCTTAATGTCTCCTTCCTGGCTCACAACGAACCCTGCCATGTCCACCTTCTTCAATGCCCTGACCGTATCTGCGGTGAGGATTGAAACGGGCCACTTTGCCCTGAAGCCATTTACATCGATGCTATAGCGCATCATATCCCGCTCTATCTTTGAAGGAGTGAGGGCATAGCTTATGCTTGCCAACTGGGAAAGGGGCACGAAACCCTTGCGGGTCTTTACCGGTACTAATCTCAATGTTTCTGGGTTCTCCCCGAAGGGGTTGTCGTAGTAGAGCCTTACAGGCTGCGTGGTGAGCGTGGAAAGGTTGGCATTCAGAGTGACTGGAAATCCCTTTAGTGCAAGCTGGCTTGCAAGCTCCACAGGCGAAATACCATAGTGCTGGGCCTTATTCTGGTCTATCTTGACGACCACTTCCGAGAAATCATTGTCCCAACTAAGACTTGTTGATGTAAGTCCTTTGATATTTGCCATAGCCTTGTTGGCCGCATTGGCCGCTGCCGGAAGCCCCCTATAATCTTCCCCATAAATCCGAACATCCACCGGTGCCTTGATGGAGGACATTGGTGTTGCCCCAAAGTCGTAAACATCCACGCTTTTCACATTTTCTAAATGACTCAAGCGGTCCCTGATTTCCGCCTCCAATTGCCAAATAGATTTCTTCCTGGAAAACCGGTCCACACAGGTAATACTAAGGACCGCCTCAGTAGGAAGGGCCCCATTGCCAAGAGAGATGACCCCCGGCTCACTACCAAATGAGATGGAACTTCTTTCTACTTCTGGCCGGCTGTGAAGCCACCTGGCAAACTTGTGCATCCTTTGCGCTACCTGATCCACAGTCTCATTGGCTGAAAATTTTACATTTCCCTTGATGATGCCTGTATCCATTGGAGGCATGACATCCTTTCCTATGATGGGCATTATGTTTTTAATGCTGAACATAAGCAGAGCAAATACCAACACAGTCATGATCACTTTACGGAGAACCGAAAATTTGCCTCTTGAAAACTTCAATGCACCTACATACGGTCCCACGAATTTGCCCATGGACTTTTGATAAAGGTACTCAAAGGCCTTCTCTATCCTGTTTTTCCTCACCCCTTTTCTGTACAGAAGACGGGAAAAATGGGGAATGAACGTAATAGACAAAAAATATGACGCAAACAGTGCTATAATTAAGATAGAAACCAGCGGCCTAAAGATCTTTTGAGGAAAGTCACCGACAAACATCAAGGGTGCTATGATCGACAGGGTGGCAATCGTGCCCGCAAAGACAGGCCCAATAACCTCTTTGGTCCCTCTTTCAATGGCCGTGTGCAGGTCTTCCTTTAGATCAGTGAGATGGCGTTCGATATTTTCCAGCACCACCACCGCGTCGTCCACGAGCATTCCAAGGGCCAGAATAATCGCAGTGTAGATGACAATATTTAACTCGCCTCCACCAAGCCAAATAATGGCCAGGGTAGTGAAAAACACCATGGGAATGGATACGAGGGCTGCTGTAATGGCACGTAGGTTTCCCAGAAAAAACAGAAGCACCAGCAGGGTGAAGATAATAGCATCCCGCAGCGCCTCGAGCATATTGCGGTTAGCGGTTTGAAGCAACTGCCTTTGGGTGTCTGAAATCTCAAAATGGATATTGGGGTACCTGTGGGCGAGCTTTTTCATTGTCTCACGTGCCGCGGTGCTGGTATGAAGAACGCTGCCGCCTGGAGAACGCTGTACTGCTATGGCGATGGCGTCCCTCCCGTTGCCTATATAAGCTGAAAACCTCTTTTTATACCCCCAACTTATATCAGACACATCAGAAAGTTTTACGTTAGGGGCAACATCCAGGGCCTTGAGGGCCTCAACTTGATCTCTTTCACCGTAGAAGGTAAGGGTGTAGAAGTGGTTTGCGCCTTTGACAAAGCCAATGGGAAGATTTCTGTTGAACTGGGCCAGGGCCCGAACTATTTGATCAGCCCCCACGTTGTACCGCCTCATGAGCATGGGATTGAGCTCGACACGGTAGGCACCCTCCATACCTCCAAACACCTCGACATTACCGATGCCAGGGTTTCGCAACAGGGCAGGTTTTATGTCGCCTTCTGCTATCTTGCGAATATCCGCCAGGCTTATCGAATCACCGGCAGGGCTCAGGGCAAAGATGTCAACAGGAAGGGTAAATGAGCCGGCTATATATATGGAAGGATTCACCCCCGGGGGCAGTTTGCTACGGATCCTGTTCAATGCATTGTTTACATCTACAGCAGCAGGCTCTAGTCCCTTTTTATATTCAAATTCAGCCCTTACCACAGAAAAGCCCGTTATGTTTACCGAACTGATATCCCTAATAAGACCCAATGTGCTAATTTCCTCTTCTATGGGTTTTGACACGGTTGTAGCCACAACCTCGGGCGTGGCTCCTGGAACCTGGGATATGACTATGACTTGAGGCCTATCGCTGTCTGGAAAGAGGTTCTTCGGCATCACAATGAGCCCTATGAGTCCCATGATGAAAAAGGCCGCTATCAGGCTGTAAAGCATGTGGGGACGTTTATAGAAAAATTCAAACATATCCATCTCCTTGATGAACTCTATGCTTCATTTCGCTCAAGAATTCAGTAGTGTCCGAGACAATGCTGGATTCAAAAACGGATGTTGAAATATCAATAAGTTAGACAGTTCAAATTCGGTGTTCTGGATGCAGGTTGTCGATTGTAACAGCTTTACGCAGGAAAACGGCATATTCCCTCCCTGCCTGACTGGCCGTCGGGCAGGCAGGCGCTACGCTCACTACGCCATCGTGGCTACGCTCACTGCGGGTTTTGGCCCCTTCACCATCCTGGCTACGGGTCCAAAACACGCCGCTTCGGGAACATCCCGTTCCCCTGCGTTGAA
>QMLZ01000123.1 GCA_003646995.1 Deltaproteobacteria bacterium
TCCTTGACTCAAGATACAAACTCTGAGAAATAACAAAAATACCAGCGTCGCTTCGCTCCGATTTCCTGGTCGGAATGTTTCGGAATGACTGGTCGATTACTTTCGGAACAGCTGGTCGGAATAAATCGGAACAGCTGGACGATTTCAGCGGAATAGGCAACCAGAGAAAATCAACATGGGGAAGATCGGAATATGTCTTCCTAAACAGATACGGAAGAACGCTAAATCCATGCCCCTTAGCCAAACATGCTTGGAAAAAAGCGCTAGATAAGGCAGGAGTTGAGTATAGGAGGCTGTCTCAGACGAGGCATACTTATGCTTGTCTCATGTTAAATGCGGGTGTATTGCCAGGCTACGTCATGAAACAAATGGGACATACCTCGTTGAAAATGATTTATGACCATTATTATACTTACATCAAACAATATGACCGTGATGAGGCGAAAATTTTCATGGAGAAGGTCTATAACCCATATATGGAAAAAGAAAAAAATGTCCCATTTGTGTCCCACTAAGAAAAAAGAGGGGAAGCTTTATACGGCTAACGCCCTCTTATGATTATAAAAACTGGATAATAAACTGGTCGGGACGACTGGATTTGAACCAGCGACCCCCGCGTCCCGAACGCGGTGCTCTACCAGCCTGAGCCACGTCCCGACCTGCTTTTTGAAAATAATAATCTATTTATCCCCTGGCTTCAAGGGCAATTTCCCATTTAATATAGCAACAAAGTTCTTCATTATTCGTGCGGTAGCACCCCAGATCACGTCGCCGTGGTATACAAGGGCGGGCGTGCGGTAGGTGATACCCTGAAAATTAAAGCTGTAATTGTCCTGCATGTTGGAGAAAAATAACTCCAGAGGAACCACAAGTATACGTTCTACCTCTGCTTCGCACAGTTTGAAATGGTAATTGGGTGGTACCATCCCAACAAATGGGTGGATGATGAAATTAGAAACAATAGTAAGTGTGTCATCTAGTCTGCCGAGCAGTATTACATCCCCCTTGGCAAGCCCTATCTCCTCCTCCGCTTCCCTAAGGGCTGTATGCTCCAGCGATTCGTCCCCATCGTCTACCCTTCCTCCTGGAAAGGAGATCTGCCCCTTATGGTGTTCAACCCGGTCGGTCCGTTTCGTTAGTATTACGTGAGATCTGTCATTTTCGAAAGTGAGAGGTATCAATACGCTTGCATGATTATAAGCGTCCTCAGGGTCTGGAATGGTAACCGGCTGTCTGTTACCCAAGACTTCCCTTATGACATCTGCAATATCTTTCTCATAACTCATGGTTCGCGTGGCCCCTTCTTCCTTTGTGGTGGAACCGGTCTCTCTATTTCTGTGAGGATTTTTCCTTCCTTGAACACCGTGACCCTTCCTGTGGACTCAGAAATAACAACAGCAACAGATGCTGTAGCATTGGTTATGGCTGCTGCAGCAGCATGTCTGGCACCTAAGCCTTGGGGGAGGGAAAGATCAGGAAAAGCCACGTTCAAATATCTCCCGGCCGCAAGGACCACGCCATCATCCCTGATTATAAAAGCACCATCTATGGCAGCAAACTCCTTAATACTCTCTTGTACCCGGGGATCATTTATGTGCAGATCTCTTTCCGGTCTTCCTTCAAAGGGGTTAAATACCAGTTGATGAGAAAGCCTTAGCACATTTTCGTGATCTCCTAAGACAAAGGTCGTTCCCACGGGCTTTCCCTCCCTTCCCTCATTTGCAAGCTCCATTGCCAACCTCATAAGTGTGTCAAAAACATCGGGCCGGAAATTCTCCGGGAAGCTGAGGGTGTTTCCTCCAATAAAAAGTTCTGCCTCCAGCTCGGGAATCACGATAATCAGCGTATCCATGTACCCTTGTTCTGGCACTCCACCCACGCAGATAATTACATCTTTTTCATTTAACAGCCCCTTGGATATGGCGGACAAAAACCCCATTTTCAGGTATCCCAACCTCGAAAGCCTTACGTCCGGAATCCTAACAGGGTTTACTGGTAGCCTTGCCGCCTTATCTATGCATTCCTGCCTTTTTGTTAAAAGGATCAGTTTCACATCGGTTTTCAGGTCCAAAAACGGTTCTATGTCCTTGGTGCTGTCCATATAAAAAAGCACCGCACTCGCCCCTATGCGCTTCGCCATCTTTATGGCTTCCTGAATAAGGGTCTGCGTCCACTTCTTCTTCGAGACTGCTATTGTATCACTTTCAAAAGGATTCTCGGTGACCATCAATTGTTACCACCAATGACAAGAAATCACGTCTCAAACTCCGTAGATTCTCAAATATTCTTCAAATTGAGACTTTGTTTCATCGTCTATGGGCATTCTTTGTCCCCTAATCAGGATGGGTATTTTTTCCGCATACAAGAAATCAATGATCTCGCTGATCCCCGCCACAGGAAATACCTTCACGTTTGTGTTGGTCTCGAAATCCTGGATTGCGTTTCTTCCTTTTACCCCCAGTTTGACCCTTCCGGCTTCATCGTATACTGCCGTGGTCTGCTCCCGATCCACTCCTATCCCTATCCCGATTATTTCGTAGTCAATTCCAAGGTTCGTCGCCTCATCCCCGATTTTGTCTAGCAGTTCCAATTTTGTACCCATAGAAGTTGCCACATCATCCACAATGAATATCCTGCACCCATCAAAAAGGGTTCGGTTGACCATCAGGCTTTTCCTTGACGATGCCTCCCCGTGGGTTTTGGCCTCTTTGCGATCGTATTCGAAGAAAAGGTCCGTTCCATGGCCCTGCCACAGGGCTATGGCCGTGGCCAAGGCTATTGAACTACCCTTGTAAGAAGGGCCGAGAATGATGTCAGTTCGCTCCGCCAAGCCCTCGGATACCATCATTCCAGCGTAAAAAGACCCAAGCTTTATCGCCAGTTGTCCTGTCCTGAACATGGCCATATTCACAAAATATGGCGTGGGCCGCCCATCTTTTAAGACCAGGTTGTCATCAAAAAAAAGCGCACCAGTTTGTGCCAAGGTAAGTGCGAATTCCTTTTTATAAGGTTCCATGCTTGCCGCCTAGCCTCCTCTTGTAGCAATATAATAATCAATCCCGTGCCCATCATTCAATACAATTCCTTGACAAGGAGTTTATCCAGGAATATATACTTGGAATATCAATATGTTTTCGGCGCTGAAGTTTACGAGCCCGACTGTCTCCGGGATTCACCCATCTTGCAGGAGGTTTTGCCATGCCTGAGGAACAAGTAGGAGTGATCGTGAAATTCTTTGCCAAACCGAGCGTTGCAGCCCTAGAGGTCACCAATGGAACCATCAAGAGAGGGGACTTGCTCCATTACAAAGGACACACCACTGATTTTACTGAAGAGGTCTCCAGCATGGAGATTGACAACCAGCCCGTAGAAGAGGCCAAGGCCGGGGATTTGGTAGGTCTCAAGGTAAGCCAGAGGGTCAGGCCCAACGACAAGGTTTACAAGGTGGTGGAGTAGTCCTGAATCTTTCTCAACGCCTTGGGTATCAGCTTCCGAATAAAGGTCTCCTGGTCAAAACTATTAAGGGACGAATAAGTCTGGTAGGCGGGGTGTTCCCTGCTCAAGATAGGAATCCTGGCGTGGAGCGCGGGTGCCACCTCTTGGAACCGAGCTACCATCTCCACGAGGGTCAGGTCTTCTCCTGGATAACTTTCGAGCCAGCCCAGTCTTTTCATGCACTCGAACCTGATCCGGTCCAACACAAACAAGTACCGGTCAATAACCGCCATCTTCTTGTCACCCGCCAGCTCATTGAATTCAAAACCAGAACCTAGTCCTTCTAGGCTCATGATCAAGTCATAGAGGTAGAATGTGCTCTTGTCCTGGGCTTGTGCGAGGTAGGCAAGTGTGGATACTGAAAGATCGCCCAGCTTAGTGTCAACCGAGAATTCTTCTTCAAAGGCGCTTATCCAGTTACGGTACCCTCGTTTTGCTGCAACGTTTAATCGTGCTTTTTCAAGCTCTATTACCCGAGACACTGCTTTCTCCGCCACTCCGAAGCCCCGCCAGGTCCAAGCCGCATCTAGCGCACACATGGTTTCCCTGCTGCACCAGGCCGCAACGGGGGCAAAGTACAAAGTGCGACATGGGCGTCGGGGCCTTGTTCCGCCTCTCGCTGCTGTCCTGCGGGAGCTGGTCCAGGATGGTAATCCGGGCTCCCATCTCCGAAAGGGCATCAGCATACTTTCTCGCAGCTTCAAGAGTCAAGTTCTGCTTAATAATAATGGGGGCCTCCTTGAGCATTTGCTCGACAAGGGCCTGTTTCACCCCTTTGCGGGCCATTTTCTCCTTAAATATGACCACGTCGCCGATAAGTCCGGAAAAAAGGAGACGATACTTCTTGTTGTTTGTCGAATAATACATCTAGGCCAACTCAATCACCACTGCCGAAATTCCGCTACCACGCGGGACTGCCTCACATCTTCCTGATTACTTTTTCCTCTCCATACAAGCCCTTACAAACCCGTAGAACAAGGGAGCAGGCCTTTCCATTCTAGACTTTAGCTCCGGATGTGCTTGTGTTGCCACAAAATATGTGTGATCTGGCAGTTCTATGAACTCAACGAGTCTGCCATCTTTAGAGATGCCGGAGAAAACCATACCATGTTCTTGAAGTACCTCATGGTACTCCGGATTGACCTCATAGCGGTGTCGGTGCCTCTCAGAGGCCTTATTGCTCCCATACAACTTTCTAACCAGGGTTCCCTCCTTCAAGACAGCCTCGTAAGCACCCAGTCGCATGGTCCCGCCCTTGTCCACAATTTCCCTTTGCTCCGGGAGGATATCAATGACCGGATACGGGGTGGAGGGATCTATTTCCGTTGAGTTTGCCCCCTGAAGCCCACACACATTCCTGGCAAATTCAATCACCGCAAGCTGCAGCCCCAGGCAAAGTCCTAAAAACGGGATGTCCTTTTCTCTTGCCACCTGGATTGCTCGGATTTTACCTTCGGTTCCGCGCGAACCAAAGCCTCCCGGGACCAAAATCCCGTCCATGTCTTCCAATATTCGCGAATCCTTCAAATCAGTGGTCTCAACCCATTTTACATTGATCTTGCACTTCAGGTGGGCCGAACAGTGGTTAAAGGCCTCGAGAATCGAGGCATAGGAGTCCTCGAGGCGCGTGTATTTTCCACACATCGCCACAGTGATTTCTTTAGTGGGGTGCCTGATGTTTTCTATATAGGTTTTCCATTTCCTTAGATCAGGGGGGCTGTAGATATTCAATTTCTTGTGAATGATCTCCGGCAATCCCTCTTGTTCAAAGATAACCGGGATTTCATAAATGTCCTCAACATCCAAACCAGTGATCACAGCCTCCGGAGCAACGTCACAAAAGTTGGAGATCTTGGCCTTGACCTCCTTAGCGAGAAACTGCGAACACCTTCCGATTATGATATCCGGGAATATTCCCCTTTGTTTAAGGAGATTCACGCTCTGCTGGGTCGGCTTGGACTTCTGTTCGTTTACGCCGTATGGAATCGGCACATAAGTCAAGTGGACATAAAGGATGTTTTCTTTGCCCACGTCCTCCTTCATCTGCCTCATTGCTTCAAGGAATAATTCGTTTTCTATGTCACCTACGGTGCCACCTATTTCCACGAGTACAAGGTCCGGCTTTTCCTCCTCAACGACTTGGAAAATATGGTTTTTTATAACATCCGTTACGTGGGGAATATACTGCACGGTCTTTCCAAGATAGTCCCCCCTGCGCTCCTTGTCGCGCACTATCTCGAACACCTTCCCCATGGTCAGGTTCCATTTTGTTTTACATGTAACACCCAGGAAGCGCTCATAGTGCCCAAAGTCCATATCCACTTCGCCGCCGTCATCAAGCACAAACACCTCGCCATGCTCGAAGGGATTCATGGTCCCTGGGTCGACATTTAGATACCCGTCGCATTTTATTGGAACAATCTTGAGGCGGGAGGACAAAAGGTGACCTATGGAAGCTACCGCAATCCCTTTACCAAGACCCGATAGCACGCCGCCGGTAACAATAATGAACTTGGTGGGCATTTCTCCAACCTTGCTATGCATGTGTTTAAAAACTATCCCTATCCCCCTCCTGTGTCAAGGCCGAACACGGGTTCCCGCCATTGAATTGCTGCTGCTAAGATACAATATATCCTACTATTGTCAAGGAGAACACTACATATTGTAATTTTCCCTTGACTCCCTTGATCATGTTCTTTACACTGGATCAGCATCGGTTGGCTTGGATAAGCGAAAATGCCTTACAGTCCACCAAATTCAGGGGCGAAAAGATCATGGAAAAGAAAAGGATACTAATTGTGGACGATGAACGTCCTCTGTCGGACTTACTTCTTGAGGCCCTGGAAATGGAAGGAACCTATATTGTTGATCAGGCATTTAACGGCGAAGAAGGCGTGGAAAAATATAAGAAATTGATCCCAGATTTGGTAATCATGGATATAAACATGCCGGTCATGGACGGATACGAATCTTCGGTACAAATCAAGTCCTTTGATCCCTCGGCCCGGATACTTGTACTTACCGGCAATGCTAGTGACATAAGGGCCAAAAAAACTCTCCAGGAGGGAATCGCCTTGACCCTTCTGCAAAAACCCCTAAGATTGAATGAACTCAGCCGAATAATACGCGACAGCTTGCCTGGCAATTAGAATTTGCCAGTGCCCTTGTATGGGAATGGCTATGCGTCGTCAACAGACCTAGGGCAAGGTTTGTCTGCCTCGTCCAGGTAGGTCGTCGGTTTTGCCTTGGTTTAAACCCCCTTGCCCTGGAAAGATAAATGGGGCGCAGCAATAATGTGTTATGGAACCAGTTATCGCTATAGTTGGCAGGCCCAACGTGGGAAAATCCACTCTATTTAATCGCCTCACTAGATCTAGGGAGGCCTTGGTGGACGATCGCCCTGGCGTAACGCGTGACAGGTTATATGCCCATGTGAGACACGAGAATAGATCCTTTTCAATCGTCGACACAGGGGGCTTTGAGGATTCTGCTAGCGATCCCCTAGCCCAAAAGGTCAAGGCCCAGGTTCTTTCCGCCATAGAGGAGTCTGATGGCATTGTCTTTGTGGTGGATGGCCGTGAAGGAATTCTTCCCTTAGACCAGGACATTGCCCGGATGCTTCGGCCTTACGAAAAAAAGGTCTATGTGGCGATAAATAAGATAGACGGCCCCGAATTGGAAAATCTCGTCACAGAGTTCTATGCACTTGGTTTTCCCAACCTCTTTGCAATCTCTGCGGCACATGGTTACGGTATCAGGGCATTGCTTGAAAAAATATTGGAGGATTTGCCCGAAGCCCCTGCCGTAAAGGACAATACACAGGCCATAAAGGTGGCAGTAGTGGGCAAGCCCAATGTTGGCAAGTCTTCCCTTATCAACAGAATCCTAGGTTCAGACCGGCTCGTGGTAAGTGAACTGCCAGGTACCACCCGCGACTCCGTGGACATTCATTTTGAGTGGAAGGGAAAGCAGTATTCCTTTATTGATACCGCGGGAATCAGAAGAAGGACACGAGTGAAGGAAAAGATCGAAAAATTCTCGGTCATTAAGGCCCTCAAGAGTCTTCAGAGATGCCACCTGGCCTGTGTGTTGATAGATGCAACCGAAGGAGTCACCGATCAGGATGCACGGATATGCGGGTATGCCCTGGAAAGGGGCAAAGCTATCGTAGTAGTCATCAGCAAGTGGGACCTTGTAAAGCATGAACAGGCAAAGAAAAGGGAGCTGGAGCGAAGCCTTGACAGGCAACTGGATTTTCTAAGCTTTGCTCCAAAGGTCAGGACCTCTGCTCTTACGGGCGAAGGAATAGCCAGCCTTTTTCAAAAAATAGGTGCTGTTTATGCCGAGTTTTCCCGCTCAGTCAAAACGGCGGAAGTCAATAGGGTCCTAAAAGAGATTGTTGGCAGGCACCCCCCTGCCATGGTAGGCCGAAAGCGACCCACCTTCTCTTATGCCTCTCAGGTAGACACAAGGCCTCCTACCTTCGTTGTCTTTGTCAATAGGCCCGAGTGGGTGCAATCGGCCTATGAAAGGTATCTCCTCAACCAGTTTCGGGCTAAGCTAGGATTCACGCTTACTCCCATCAGGCTCGTATTTAAGAAAAAGAAGAAGTGACCTCCAGATTGCCCGCCAGGCTAGAACCCAAGTTCCTCGTTGATCAGCACCACTGATACGTCAGTAAGCATAGGTTTTCTGTGAAGTATTGTCGTGATACGGCATATCCTTTGCGGTGAGTTACAATCCGTGCAAAATCCGGTCTGTGCGCACGGTGTCGCCATGCCGAGGCTCTTGGCCCTCATGGGGCCTGCCACTTCCTTTATGCGGGCAAGGGCAGAGTGAAGATCGGGACGGACCTTGTTCATACCAGCCACTATGATCACCTTCTTGGGGCCAAAGGTCATGCCA
>QMLZ01000124.1 GCA_003646995.1 Deltaproteobacteria bacterium
CTCGGATGTGATTTCTACCTCTACCTCTTTCTCCTGGAGAGCGCTCTCAAAAGCCTTCTCGAAATCGATTTCTTCTTCCAACCCCGGTTCGGATGTTTCCGGTACTCCGGCAGCTGCATCAATTGCTACCGTTTCTTGAAACTCTTCGTCCCACTGACCTGGAGAAGGCTCAGTACTCGAACTCTCGGGGGGGTACACCATGAAGACGTGGGAACAGACCGAACACCTGACCTTGGACCCTTTCTCTTTGAGTAGCGATTCATCAAGACGAAACTTTGTCTTACATTTTTCGCATTGGACAATCATGGTATGTCTCCCCTTAAGTTGAAGCCCCCTTTTCCTTCAACACAAAGATATCCGGCAAATGTCTATACTGTTCGTTAAAATCGAGGCCATATCCTACAATGAATCCTTCGTCGATACGAAACCCGCAATAATCAATCGTTACCTCAGTCTCCCTCCTTTCCCTTTTGTCAATCAGGACACATATCTTCACCGAGCTTGGACCTTTTTTCTGCAAACTTTCCTTGATCTTGGAAAGCGTCAATCCGGTGTCTACGATATCTTCAACCACTATTACCTCTTGGCCGCGTATGTCAATCTCCACATCCTTTGAGAACCGGATCACGCCGCTTGACTCAGTTCCAGTACCATAGCTGGCCGCCCGGATAAAATCCAGTTTGACAGGGATAGTCATGTTTCTGATCAGGTCTGTAAAAAAGAATATTACCCCGTTCAAAATGCCGATCAAAACAGGTTCTTTCCCTTGATAATCGCGCGATATCTCAAGGGCCAGCTCCCTTACCCTCTCTTGTATCTTGTCCCTTGAAAGTAATATTTCCTTGTCGTACCCTTCCACGCTCAGATGCCAAGCCTTTCTGCTTAACTGCACCTTTCATATTGAATTTTGGGTGCGATGTCAACTAAACTACCCACATTGCTCTGAAATGGCCTTGGCGCGTAATTGGGAAGGAGCGAAAAACAGCAAAATTTGATCAATCTGATATCCACAATTACTCTCCAGAGATCTTCTCACCACAATAGTTGCAGTAGATGGCCCCCGGCATGGCCTCTTTTCCGCAATTGGGGCACCTATCTACCGCTTTCTCTACCTTTGCACCACACACCATGCAAAATTTCGCCTCAACTGGAAGATCTTGCCCGCATTTTATACATTTGTTCACAACAACCAATTGGTGTCCACACATAGGGCAAAATCGTGCATCAGCACTTATCTCCGAATGGCACCTTGGACATTGAATCCTCCCAGAATCACCCTGCACCCCCGCCTTCTGGCTGCCCAGAAACATCGAGGGGATCAACATGCCGAGACCGGCCCCCAGACCCAGTCCCATTCCGGTTCCAGCTCCCTCCCCACCTCCTGCAGCGGCATCACCCATTGCCTTGGCAGCCCTGAACTTCATGAAGCTGTCCAGGTTCCCCACCGCGGCCATTCCGCTTTTCTCATCGATCATCCGTTGCACCTCTTCGGGTGGGGTAATAGAGTTTATATAAAGGTCTTCCAACCTCATGCCCAATTTTCCGAAGTCCTCTTGTACCCTTGCTTTTAGAGCAGCGCCCAGCTCATCGTAGTACTGAGGAAGGTTGAACATGGTATCCAGTATCTCCCCGATCATGTCGTTGAACCGGGAGACAATTATCTCCCTCATGTATTGGCTTATTGATTCCGAAGTATAATGTCCTTGGGTGCCCACAAGCGTGTTGATAAACAGCAAAGGCTGTACAATCCGCAATGAATATACTCCAAAGGCCCTCAACCGGACCAGGCCTAGTTCCTTGTCTCTAAATGCAACCGGATCCTTGGTTCCCCATTTGAGATTTGGAAAGCTTTTTAAATTGACGAAGTAGACCTCAGCCCTAAAAGGGCTCTTGAAACCAAAGGGAAGACTTAAGGCCTTTGTAAGCAAAGGAAGGTTAAGGGTAGACAAAGTATGGCGTCCCGGGCCGAGTACGTCAAGTCCTTTACCATCCCGGAAGAAGACCGCTGCCTGATTTTCTCTCACAATTAACTGAGCCCCGAATTTTATGTCAGCTGATCCCTCCTCAGGGATCCTGTGCACCATCTCTTGGCCAGTCTGATCGAACCACTCGATTATCTCGAGAAAGACCATTTTGCACCTCGCATTCTTAAAATTGCCGCCCCCCCCTTATCACAAGGGCGCCGAAAGGCTTTTTGCTTGTTCGGGCAAGCCGATATACAGTTGCCTATAACTATCTATCTATCGGCCTAGCTTGCTAGACCCTTTAGTATGCGATCCCGGTTGGTTATCTTCGATATCAACTCGCGAACGTCTTTCCTTATTGCTTCCACGGTTGCCTGATCCGGAACCTTCCCCTTTTCCGTAAGCCCTCTGATAGCCTTGTCGATTGGGTCCACCAGCTCCCACATGCCTTTGTCATATTCATAAACGCGTTCAAGGGTTTCTTCGTCCACCTTTGGGCCGTCAAACATAGAACCAAAGCCACGAGCAGCTCGCTCTATGGTTTTGGACGCTGTTTCCACATCTTTCTCTAGCTCGTCTAAGTCTTTGATTCTTTTCCAGCCCCCCTTTTTGAGCTGGTCTGTCTTGACCCACTCAAGCACGCCGATCAACTCATCCAGTCGTCGAGCAATCTCTGTCCGCAGTGTCTTGTCTGCATCCCTCAAGGATTCTCTATCTTGGTAAGATCCTATTCCGGGTATTAGCCTTGCTGCCTTCTTCACTATACGTCCAACATCTTCCTTTTTCATGGATATCATCTCCCACGCTTTGTATTTGTCAGTCTAAGGACCTTTCCGTCCCTGAAATCTCCCATGAGGCCTATCCTTTTCCCTCCTTATATGCTGGAAAATAGATTCTGAAGGTTGTCCCGCCCGAGCCATAGCATTCTTCAGGGTTCTCGCAGAAGTCGCATTCCGTTATCTTTCCTGGGCATTTATCAGTATCTTCCGGAATAAATTTGCACCTGGAGGAGTTCATACTTATCTCAAACCCATATCGTTCGGAAAATATCTTCATACGCAACAAATCCGCTCCCTTTCCCCCGGCATTAAAATCGAATGGCCTCTTTGAAGAGTAGTCCAGCGTGTCCTGGGTCATGAAAAAACCCTCAAATATACGCCTTTGGTTTTCTTCCGTAATGCCAACTCCATAGTCCTTTACAACAAGTTCGGCCCCTTTCCCCCTTTTCTGAACAAAAACCTCAATCTTGCCTTGGTCAGGAGTATTTTCCACGGCATTTTTGACCAGGCCTACGACCACCTTTTCGAGAACCTCTTTTGGAACAAAAATAAGAGGGGCTGATGTGTCAAGCTCTGTCACAATCTGCACATCTCTATGGGACATTTGGGGCTTAATATTGTCCAATATCGTTGCCGTCTCAGAACCAAGGTTGAGAGATTCCGGTCTATATTCCTTTGCCCCGAAAATCTCGTCTATCCTTTCCCTGATTTTTGCAACGATTTTCCCCTCTCCCACTTCCTCGGCAACAAGCGCTTCCAATTCGTCAGCAACCTCTTCAAGTAACAAGGAAATCAATCTGTGGGCCTCAAACCTCCTCTCACGCATGATATCTTCCACCTGATACTGGATTTCCAGGATTCGATCAAGGTTCCTCTTCGCTCTTTCAATCGTTGATTTCCATGACTCCTCGGGCAGTGCGGACAAGCGTTTTTCCAGAATGCTCAAAGATGCGCTCAAAACCGACAAAGGGGTTTTTAATTCGTGACTCAATCTGTTTATGACCTTGTCTTTAGCTCGATTGAGGCTGCTCAGTTCCTTGTAGGCCTCGCGGATCTCAGCGGAAAACCTCGCATTTTCAATCGATAGAGCAGCAGTGCTCCCGATCATGCTCATCAGCTCCATGTCCATCTGGTCAAACATGCCTACCTTCTTGTTCATGGCGAGAAGAACTCCGATTATCCTCTCTTTACTTCTGAGTGGAACGGCCAACAGGCTTTTTGTCGTAAACCCGGCGAGCGTATCTATGACCCGGTAAAAATCAGGATCTTTTGAGACATCCTCTATCATTACTGGGCGACCAGTTCTAATAACCCTGCCTGAAACCCCCTTGTTGGCAGGGAACCTGATTTCCTTTATTCTCCGCTCCGCAGCCTCGTCATCATGGGCAGCTGCCTTGAAAAAGAATTCATTTTTCTCCTCATCCAAGAGATTAACAAGGGCCCCTTCGGCACCCATGAGCCTTTTCACTTCATTGCTGATAAAATCAAGGAGCTCATCAAGGTCAGGATACTCATGCAGGGAAAGGCTTATCCGCAGCAGTGCCTCGTTATTTCTGGCAATGCGCTTTTCCTGGGTTATGTCACGAAGGATGACAAGCTCGCCCGAGGGCTCATCGCCTGACTCGGAATAAACCGCTGCCCTAAGTACGACGTCAAGCACCCTGCCATCCTTTGTGAGCCGTTTTGTCTCGTGGCGAAGGATAATTTTTTCTTCAAAAAGCTTCTTTATATTCTCTGACGTTTCTTTTGACAGCTCCGGAGGCACATAGGGGATTGTCTTCCCCCTGAGTTCATCAAGAGTCCACCCAAAGGTCTCAGAAAAAGCGGGATTAAGATAACTTACCCTGCCGTCAGGGGTAAAAACAACTATGGGGTAAGGCACGAAATCGAGTAAGGTACGGTAACGTTTTTCCGATTTCCTCAAGGCCTCCTGGGTCTTGTACTTGTCGGTGATATCCCGGGCAATTCCCCTGAATCCTACTTTTTTCCCTTCTTTGTTGGTTATCAGTGTTGCTGAAAGCTCTATTATGCGCTCTTCCCCCTCTTTGTTCCTTATCCTCCACTGTAAATCAGATACTCCCTGACCAGTTTCATAAATACGATTAAAGGTTTCGAACATCTTCTTAGCAGTTTCGTCATCCATAAACTTGGAAAAATTTTGAAACTGAATCTCCTCAGGTGGATATCCAAAAATCTTGCAAAGGGACTTGTTGAAATACAGGAAGTTTCCGTGTATATCCACCTCGTAGACGCCTTCTTCAATGTTTTCTACGAAGGCCCTATACCTCTCACTCGACAACCGGGCACAGCTCGTCATGAGCTTGGTATCCAGGTGCTCCTGATCCCCCCGTTTCCCGTTTTGTTGGATTTCCTTTCCGTGATCCTTCATGGGAGCCTCTTTCATCTTTTCCTTGTATCCCGAACCACTCACCCTTCCCTACACTGATCCGCTTGGGAGATGACCAAGGGGAAGTTTATAGCATCAAGCTTTTTATGTCATTATAAATTCAGCAGAGTTTTAATAAACTTTGACATATGTGACAAATCTGGAAATAACGCCAGGCGAATTTAGCTATTGAAAATCGGGACTGATATGTAGTAATCCTCGACAAAAAACCATATTGCCATAAATCCTTGATTTTAATAGCAAGGCAAGGTAGATCAACTTAATTTCAATGGTTGGGGGGGTAAGTGAATGCAAAAGCCCAGTAACATACCAAAAGCCACCATAACCAGGCTCTCGCTTTACTACCGCCAGCTTGAGCTCATGGAGTTCGACGGCTATCGTACGGTGTCCTCGGACAAACTCGCTTGGCTTTGCCAAGTAAATCCCGCTCAGGTAAGAAAGGACCTGGGATACTTCGGAGAGTTTGGTGTACGCGGCGTAGGATATGATGTCAGGGAGCTTAAGGAACAGATAAAGAAAATATTGGCCATAAATAGGGAGTGGAACCTTGGTGTGGTGGGTATAGGAAAGCTGGGTTCCGCGCTGTTACAGCACCGAAATTTACAGGCCAGAGGATTCAGGTGTGTCGCAGCCTTTGATAATGATCCCGAAAAAGTGGGACAGCCAGGTCCGCTCGGGATAAAAATACGGCATATTGAGGAGTTGGGGACCGCAGTCAGGGAACTCAACATAGAAATTGGGGTTATAACCACCCCGGCCAGTGCAGCACAGTATGTGGCTGATCTTTTTGTAGAAGCAGATGTCAATGCAATATTGAACTTTTCACCTACGCGAATCCAAGTGCCCGACTGCTGCATGGTAGAAAACATTGACTTTACAGTAAGACTGGATGTCCTCACATACAAGCTTCGGCATGAGATCAATGCTTAAAAGCTGCGCGCACCTTGTGACGAACCAGGCCTTTTTGGTTAATGTCTTTAGGAGGTACTTGAAATATGAAGAGAATCTGCTTTCTGACCTTGGTCACGTGGTTTATTGCCTCTATTGTATTTCCTTACCAAACCGTCTTGGCAAACGGCTCACCCAAGGCGGTATTTAAGGAAACTTCATATTCCTTCGGAGAGGTGAAACAAGGGGCTACTTTGGTGCACGCATTCTCAGTAGTAAACAATGGGAATGCACCCCTAAAGATAGAACGAGTAAGGCCCGGGTGAGGGTGCACCGTGGCCCAATTCGATAGGGTTATCCCCCCAGGTGGGAGGGGGACTGTCACATTAAAAGTCAAAACAAAAGGCTACCAGGGAAATGTAACAAAGAGCGCAAGGGTATACACTAATGATCCTATGGCACGGATGGTGCTCTTGAGAATATCTGCGGTAATTAAGGTCCCCATCTACCTCTCTTCCCGGTATGTTTACTTCTATGGCCGTGAAGGCCAAAAACAAACCCGGGTGGTGGATATACTGGCCAAAAAAGACAAGCCTCTGGAGCTTACGCCAATCAAGTTTACCCTGAATGATGATAAGGTAACCTACGACCTCACTGAAGTTGAAAAGGGCAAGAGGTTCAGGATCAAATTCACTACAAACAATCCCAGGGCTGGATCCTATTATGGCTATCTAAAATTGAAGACCAATTACTTAGACAAGCCGGAAATTGTTATAAGTATACGAGGGCGAATCCTGGGACAAACACCCCGGCCAGGGGATCGAAACCAGCGAGATAACACACATGGAAAGCAAAGATTCTCCACTCCCTGAGGTAGAGATATTCCTGGACGGGGCCTGCAAGGGGAATCCCGGACCTGGCGGTTATGCTGCGATCCTGAGGTACAGAAATAAAGAGAAGGAAATAACAGGGTACCATCCCCATACGACCAACAACAGGATGGAACTAATGGCTGCCATCAAGGCCCTAGAACAACTCAATGAGCCTTGCAAGGTCAAGATATATACGGATTCCAATTATCTCGCACAGGGGATGACATCCTGGTTACCCCGGTGGATAAAAAACAACTGGAAAACTTCCAAAAAGGAACCAGTGCTAAACAAAGACCTATGGCAGAGGTTGCTCAGGCTCAGCAAAATTCATGAAATCCAATGGAATTGGTTAAGGGGCCACTCGGGCCATAGGGAAAACGAGCGGTGTGACTTCCTTGCTAAAGAAGCCATCAAAAAGAGAATGCATAAGAGGAAATAAGCACATGGAAAAGCAATGGCAAGACGCTTTATCTAAGATGGCATACGGAATTTATGTTCTAACCACCAAGTCAATGGGCCACATCAATGGAATGATAGCCTCATGGGTCTGCCAGGTCTCCCATGATCCTCCGCTCATTCTGGTGGCAGTGCATCCTAACCGCAGAACCCATGCCATGCTCTTAGACAGTAAATCCTTTGTTCTTCACATTCTTTCCTCAGAGCAAAAGGACCTAATGTCGAGATTCAAGGGACCTGATCCCGAAGCCAAATTCGAGGGACTGCATTGGGAGGCGGGTTCCACTGGTTGCCCAATCCTGAAGCAGTGTGTGGCCTATTTGGAATGTAACATCAAGGAAACATATAGGCCCGGAAACCATACCCTTTTTGTCGGCGAAATCATAAATGGTGCTGCTATTTACGATGCACCTGTACTTACCACTTTGCAATATGGGGGCACATACACCGGAGAAGCCTAGCTCTTACCTTTATCCTCAAGCAGAAGTGTCAGCAATGATCATTGGGAGTTCGGCCTTACAGGATCTAAAGAATTTCTATTCAGATCAAATAAATATCCGGAATATGCGGCCATCTATTGGTCACACTAATTGTTAATGATTTCATTAAATCTGTCCGAATATACCTAATGACAATGCAGGTCCAACGGGGCCAAAAATTTGACAAAGGAGAAAAGTCCGATGAGATGCCCAAAATGCGGGTATGTAAGTTTTGATCACAATGAGTCATGCCCCAAGTGCAACAAGAATCTTTCCCCTGAGAGACAGCGGCTAAACCTGATCACCTTTGCCCCTGACCCCCCTTATCTCTTGGGCGGTCTCTTGGGCGAGGTTAACGAATCCGGAATGCACCTGCATTCGGCAGGAAGTGGTGCATTCAATGTGTTACAAGAAGAGCTTGAATTTGAATCAGAGACCGAAGAAATGGAAGTCTCCGCTACAGGAGCCTCTGAAGAGACCGAAATAGAG
>QMLZ01000125.1 GCA_003646995.1 Deltaproteobacteria bacterium
CCTATGACAAAGATCTCAGCATTGAACTAAAAAAGGCCATTGAACATAAAGGCTTTTCAGTGGTCGATACGCTCGGGATATGCGTCGGCAGATATGCGAAGAAAAACAGGCTAACTCCGAAGACCCTGGAAGAAAAGTTGACGGCCATGACACCCTTTAAGGGGCCGATTCCGAAGAACCGCAGAAGGGAATACGGCGAACTTTACCGCGAAAGGGCAAGCCGCCAAAAGCATTCCCCCCCGCCTATGGAAATAGATGTCTCGCTCGAATTTAAACACAAGGCCCGGGATGAGATAGTGATCCTAGGAGATGCCGGCCAGCGCGTGATAACCGCCGGCGAGATCCTTTGTATTGCAGGGGCACTGAGTGGGCGCAGGGTTACTCAAAAAAACGAGTATAATATCACCGTACTGAGAGGCCCCTCAATTAGCGAAGTGATCCTCTCGGCGGATCCCATAGGCTTTACAGGGATCTCCAGGCCCTCTGTGGTCATAGCCATTGGGCAGGAAGGGGTCAGCCGCCGCTCCTCAATGTTTCGCGTCCTGGATGAAAACACCCTGGTTTTATGTTCTAAAGGTCTGATCTTGCCAGAGACCCGAGCTAATACCATTACTGTTGACTTCAAGTCACAGGGAATAAAGTCATCGGACAGGGCGCTGGCCTCATTGGGGATAATAGCGAAGCTCAACAGAGCCATCACTCCAGAGATACTTGAGCGTGCTATTCAGACCCGCTTCGAGGGTTCCTTGCTGGAATCCGCCTTAGGCATAATACAGCGGGCAGAACCGCCACGGTTAGGGAATAACCTTGGCCAACCCTGAGGATTTTACGATTCGTTGGACCGGGCCTACTTCAGGTACCCCTTCTGCCCTCAGATACCCTCACCCTTGCACCTTGAGGGCATCGGGACAAGCAAATAGATTGTTGCCCGTCTTGGGGCCATTCCCAGGCGGGCTATTGCAAGTTTACTCCAGGGAGAAGACAGGTAATGAAATCCTTGAATAGATACATATTGGCATTGATTCCCGCCATGGCATGTTTAATGGCGGTAGGATGTGTAACAATAAAAAGCAATGGACCCGCCAGTGCACCCGGTTACAAGGGTGGCACCATAACGCTGGCAGAAATCCGTTCGCACGCCGAGGATTTCGACATATACTGGGCAGGACTTTCTGATGACATGCCTACGGCCATCTTTTTTGACCCTAAGGACGATGACAAAAGAATTATAGGGGATAGGTGGGAAAAGGTGACCGAGCCCGAGAAGCTCGACGGGATGATTAGCTTTGTGGAAAGCTACCTCCAGTTTGATCCCAGGCTGTTTGCCCTTATAGGGCCAAACAAGGAAGTATTCGGGTATGTGTTTTCACCCAACTTTATCATTCAAACAAAACTAGTGAACGAAAACACAATTTACATTTATGACATTAAATCACCCTTGTATTTAGATGACGGCCGGCCCGCTGAACGCCTGGAGGGTAAAATTTAGGAACGAAAAATCTTTATTGTGCGGGAAAGATACTGGGTGAGCAGAAAAAACCTTGACTAAAGCACGACTTTGTGAGTTTATGGCCTTGTAAAGGCGGGTTGCTGTTGTTGGGTTGAGATTGGTACCATATTTAAGTTTCCGAACTTAAAAAACCTGCCCGAGCCCCGGAACCTGCAGTATGATTCCCGCGTAATTGTGCTTCATCACAAAGTAAACCGCGACACAGAAGGGACCAAGTGGATAATGATATCTTTTAAAACTGCCTTGGTAAGTGGCATTCTCATATGTTTTCTCTTTTTCACTGCAATATGCTTCCTGACCCCCGAAGCGCAAGGGCAAATTGCAGCCTTTGAGGTTATTAGTGTGCCCCAAGGAGACACAATACAAATTAAGGTCAAGGATACGAAAATTTCTGTGCAATTGGTGGGGATAGACGCCCCTGAATTCTGCCATGAACAGCCCTATGCCTCACAACCATTTGCAAAGGAGGCCAGGGATTACTTGGCGTGGCTTGTCAAAGGCAAAAGGGTTCGCATCAAGTCCTATGCCAGCATTGCGGGAAGGTATATGCTCGCCGAGGTGTTTCTTGATAACAAAAACATAAGCCTCGAAATGGTTAAGGCCGGTTATGCGGAGCTATACCGCGGTGTTTTGCCACCCGGCTTCAACCCGGAGCTATACAGAGAAATTGAAAGGCTAGCAAGAACCTCCAAGCGGGGGATCTGGGTGCAAGGCGACAAATACGAGAGCCCCATGGATTGGTGCAAGCGCCGGAGGGCAAAGCGCGCTTGTTCCATGATTCTTTTTGGAATAGTGGAGCAGGGTAACCTGAGAAAATAAGCGTTGCCATTTCCAAGAGACATCTGAGCGTCCTGCCGAGTGTCACAATAAGCCTTAACTGTGGAATACGAGGGAGGTATTGCTTTTTCCGACTTTTGTCTTAGATTAGTTTGATAGGGAGGTGGTCAAGATGGGTACTATTTTTGATAATGATATAGAAAAGTTAATCCCGAAATCCAGTAGGGATAATGAAGGACTTGAGCTTATTACCTGTAAACGGCAGCCGGGCAATTTGCGTATTACTAAGTACGCATGTGCCCTGCGTTACCGTAAGTCCTTGCGTATGGACGACGAAATTCCCGATGACGAGTTCGGCATGATCATAAAACACGGGCTTGAAAGATGCAGGGATTGCCCAAGGGGTAGGCGTTACGCTGAAATCCTGCTGCAAGAAGATTCTGCCCAACGCCAGACTGGGAAAAGGAGACGTGGTCGCCCCTCCAAGGTCCCAGCCCTAGGTGGTGAAGGGACGCAAGCAAAACCGGTTAGTCCCAGGAAAAGGCAACCAAAAAAGCGGACCGTCGCTCCCGCGGGAGAGTTCTGATTAAGGAGGTCACCTATGCACTGGACATTCGAAAACAGGCACGCGAAATTTGTGGTTATTGTCTTGTTGTTCGTTTCTTTGTTTTCTCTGGGCGCTTTGCTGTCGCAATACCATGCGTCCGCAACTGAGCAGGTCATTGACCTGAGTACTGCCATTTCAAGGGTTGCCAAAGAAAATATTCCAGCGGTAGTACACATTGATGTAATCCAGCGACGTGAAGTGATAAACCCGTTCTTCCCTTTCGAAAACGACCCTTTTTTTCGTTATTTTTTCGGCGCGCCCCAAATGCCCCGCAAGTTCAAGCAGGAGCTTAGGGGGCTAGGCACAGGAATGATAATGAATGAAAAGGGATACATCCTCACCAATAACCATGTGGTTGCAGGTGCAACCGAAATAAAGGTGCTTCTGGCCAATGGGGAAAAATATCCTGCCAAGCTAATTGGCACCGACCCCAAGACCGACCTGGCTGTTATCAAGATCTCGGCTGACAAGCCGCTTCCCCACGTCAGATTCGGGGATTCGGATAAGGTGGAAGTGGGACAGTGGGTTGTTGCCATCGGCCATCCCCGCGGCCTGGACCAGACCGTCACTCAAGGCATCATTAGTGCAAAGCACCGGCGGGGGATAATGGACCCCAGCAGTTACCAGGATTACCTGCAGACCGACGCAGCCATCAATCCCGGAAATAGCGGAGGCCCGCTGCTCAATCTCAGAGGCGAGGTGATAGGCGTAAATGCAGCCATTGTGACCCAATCCGGAGGATTCGAGGGGATAGGTTTTGCCATCCCCAGTAACATGGCCCTCCACATAGCCGGAGAGTTGATAGCTCATGGCAAGGTACGCAGAGGGTGGCTGGGCGTCAGCGTGCAGGATTTAACCCCTGAACTGGCTGAAGCTTTTCACGTAAAAAGAAACAAGGGGGCCGTCGTAGCCGATGTTGTGAAGGGTGGACCCGCTGACAAAGCCGGCCTCAAACGAGGAGATATAGTTACTTCATATAATAACAGGCCCATATCAGACGCAAGCAGTTTGCGGAATATGGTGGCGTTGACACCTGTAGGGAAAAAGGTGCGCATGGAAATAATAAGAAAGGGCAAACCCAAAAGCTTAACCGTGGAGGTGGGCAGCCTTGAGGAGGCCCTCAAGATGAGGCTCTCATCCCTTAAGGAAAGATTGGGAGTCGAGGTAAGACCAGTTACCCGAAAAGACGTTCAGCGCTATGGTCTGGATTCCAAACAGGGGGTGGTCATTATATGGGTTAACCCTAGGGGCCCCTTGGGAAGAGCTGGGTTTGAAGTGGGCGATATGATCCTCGAGGTCAATGGCAATGTAATCCACGGCGTGGATGATCTGGCCAACATTGTCGATTCGCTTCCCCATGGAAAATTTGTCACCATGCTTGCACTGGATCATCGAAGCGGAAGAACCGGATATATCCGGGTCATGATAGGATAGATAGGGTTGGGGAGCTGTTTTTGCCCTTTTACCATAGGTTGACCCTTAGGTCTCAAGAGCAAAGGAGGTGAGCCTATGAGAAAGAAAAGTTTGGTATTGGTCACACTGGGTGTCGCCGTCACGGCATGGATGTTGTGCCTTGCAGTGGGAACCCCTTTTGCAGACAAGGTCTATGTAATGACCGGCACATTGTCTGCCGTGGACCTGGATTACAACACAGCAGTAATTAAAGTTCCCATCGGCAACGGTAAGGTGTTTACTGTGGGTGGTCCGCTTGCAGACAATGCGGTCGTAAAAAAAGGCGGTCAACCAGCCCTGCTGCAGGACTTGCAAGTGGGGGAGAAAGTCACGGTTAAGTGGCGCTCTACTGACCAAGGACACTTGATTCTCGCCCTTTTTGCCAAATAGTATTTTTTCCACTGTTAAAGGTGCCCTGGAGTCGCTGAATCATGCGGCTCCGGGGTGGACCAGCAGTTCCTTAATCAGAACCCCCACGGCTGCGCACTCGATACCAAAGGGCAAATACCCTGCATAGCCAAGGATTGGCATTTCAAATAAGTGAAACCTGTCTACCAGCGGTACGGTGTAGTGCCACTTGGCCAAGCTCCAATAGTTCCACATCTCCCAAAACAAGCCACATATTACACCCGCCACTCCAGCCGATACAGGACCACGCCAGTCCCCTCTGGCAAGGCCCGAGAAGACATGCCTTTGTCCTATTAAGATCTGGACAGAGATCACGATAATCAGCGGAGCAACCCAAAGCATTGGGAATAGCGCATCGGGAAATATTCCGACAAAGAGCAAGGATGTGCTCCCACCAATAATCCCTGCAATACCCAGCCATTTGCTTTGAATGAGGTCAAAATTCTTCCAGCTTCCAAACCCCCTTTGTAGCCATCTAAGGCTAAAAACAACCTGCTGGACACTAAGTACAGCCGGCAGTACCGTTGAAAAGGATACACTGGCAAGGGCAAAATAGCGAATCGGGCCATACTCAGCACCAGTGTAATGCCAATTTTGGACGAAACGGTTCAAAAACTCGAACAGCCACCAAAAAGCGGCACTACAGGGGAACAAGATTAGGAAAAAACGAGTTTGGCCGGTAAGGAGCGAACTCCCCGTCTTCCTGTAGCAATAGGCATTTACAGCGACGATAAAGCTGATCCACAGCGGCGCAAAGGTGTGAAGCTGAAACCAAGAAAACCACTCAAAACGGGTCCATGCAAGAACCCAGAAGATCACGCCCCAGGCAACTGCTGTCCAACCCCACCAAGGAAAGGCTCTTCCTGCCCCTTGTCTTTCCCTCTGCCCCCTTGCTGCACGGAGGGCCCTTATAAAAAGAGGACAAACTATAAGCGCAATGAATGTAAAGTAGGCAAAGAAAGCAATCCACGAAAACCGAGCATGGGGTATAAACTGGGTCGTTGGAGGAAATTCCAAGTATTTTTCTAGCGGCGGGCCCCATATCCATATGCCAACGGAGGGTAGACCTAGCACCGCGGTGACAAGTGCTGCGAGACTGAAAAGTGGTCTTTTCATCTGGACACTGATTTCTTTTACTGTCAGACGCTCTAGCCTACATCAACAGCACGAACAACCGTGGCCAAACTCCGTGATCTCGGCCATGGCGCGGATTACCTCTCTGTCGCCAGCCTGTTTTATCCCCTTGACCTCCACGCGCAAGCGCGGGTATTGAAGCAGTTTCGTGTCCGGGAGAAACCAAAGTAGATTATGGCCCAAGAAACTTTGCATATCCAGCTTTTTGGTCTCCAGTACCAGCTCTTCTCCGACCCCCTTTCCCCACAGCTTCATTTCAAATGGGGTGAGCCCCCCTGGGCCAAGCCCAAAAATAAAGGATATGGACCTCCCGGGTTGATCATTTGGGCTGGCTTGGGGGTCGCTTAATGCCTGAACCTCAATTGTGACCAGCTTAAGATGCCCTATCTTTTCCACCTCTGCACCACCTCCTGGTTACTCCCATTTCAAAACCTTGTCCCGTCTCTCTTCTTGACAGCAATTCACTGTTCATCCATATTACCATATTAACAGACAGGAAGCAGCGGCGCAAAACCTAACAGCATGCGCAGGTTCCCCCGGTCATGAAGCAGCGAAAAATAACGAAAGGAGTAAGTGTTGGATGATTACATGATATGGCTGGATTTGGAAATGAGCGGGCTGGATCCGGAACAACACGTGATCTTGGAAATAGCCTGCGTTGTCACAGACTGGGATCTTAATATCGTGGCAGAGGGTCCCGATATAGTTATATTTCAGCCGGCGCACAAGCTGGCCAGCATGGAACAATGGAGCAGGCAACACCATGCTGCCTCCGGGCTCTTGCAAAAGGTCTCATCCTCATCGGTCTCATGCCTGCAGGCAGAAAGGCAAATCATAGAATTTCTGTCTAACTACGCAGAGCCAGGAAAAAGTCCCCTTTGCGGCAACTCCGTATGGCAAGACCGCCGGTTCCTCATCCGGCACATGCCAAAACTGGAAGCGTTTTTCCATTACCGTAACATCGATGTCAGTACCATTAAGGAGATCGTAAAAAGGTGGTATCCATCGCTGCCAAGGTTTGAAAAACAAAAGGCCCATCTGGCATTAAACGACATAAAAGAATCAATTCGGGAACTGGAATATTACAAGAACCAGGTTTTTTGCCAGCGGGCCGCTTGATCACCGTAACATTTACTGGGCAGCCCTTTTTCTCTGCTCTTCCGCTCTTATCTCCCTCCGAAGCATCTTGCCCACCTTTATCTTGAACTGAAACTTGGGGGTTTGGGCTATAGTGCCAAGCTGTGGCTGGTTCTCTTACTATGAAAACCGAATGATCTGGAGTGCCTCCAGGAAAGCAATGTGCAAATGCCCTTATTCTTTGATCGAAAACATGACGAGTTTGTGCACTAAGGGTCTGTGGCTCGGCAACCATGGGAGCAAATATATAGAATGCACACGTCCCATGTCAAGTAGCCTTTTCCGCGTTTCGGTCTTCATCACCCCCGCCCCTGCCCTTTGGAAAAAACCTCCTTAACAAGGGTAGGGCCTTGCGGATTTCCTTCAATTTCTCCTCAGTGGCTGCCATACCAATTGCAAGCAGATCTTTGGCCAAGGTAAAGTCTGTCCAGTGAAGATCCCCCACCTCGGGGTGTATTACCACATCGGCCCGTTCCAGCCTGCATCTTTCCAGGTGGTAACACATGATCTCCGTGCTTCTCACATATATGTCCATGGCAGAGCAAAATTGCTCCAAGGACTCTATGGCAGGGTTAACGCTCACAGCGATAACGAAATCAGCCCCCTCATCTCTGGCGACCGGTGTGGGCACAAGATGAACAATCCCGCCATCGCAAAGCAAGCGCCCATCAAATTCCACTGGCGGTACAGCCGCAGGTACGGCACAGCTTGCCATGACAGCCTTGCGTAATGGACCTTCGTTGAACACAACAGCCTGGCCAGAGGCGATATCCGTTGCGACGGCCCGGAATGGCGGATCACAGTGCTCCACCCTAACGTCTGGCACAAAAAAGTCCACCATGGCCTGGAAATCTTCATACTGCAGGATCCCAGCCCGAAACATGGCGTAAGTCAGGATGAACTGATTTTTGAAAAAGGCTTGAATTTTTTGTGTAAAGGTAAGCTTCTTGCTTCTTTGGAGTTCTCTTATACTTTTCAGAGCAGAATTCTGAAAATCCGGGCTGCTCAAGAATTCCTCAACCCTCCGTTCGAGGTCAAAGGAATCAAGCCCGCATGCATAGCATGCCCCCACTAGGGCACCGATGCTTGTTCCCACGATCAGGTCAATGGGGATACCTTCCCTTTCAAGCACCCTCAGTACCCCTATGTGTGCCATTCCCCTGGCGCCTCCCCCGCCTAGTGCAAGGCCGATTTTTTTTCTTCTCCATATC
>QMLZ01000126.1 GCA_003646995.1 Deltaproteobacteria bacterium
AGAATACCATGCTCCTATCGTCCATACACACAATTCACATCACGTGAAGGATTAACCGCTGAGATGGTCTATGTGGGAACTGGGATGGATCCCGATTCCTTCGCGGATGTTGAAGGCAAAATCGTTCTTGTTGACCTGATTGCTCCGGGGCTGACTTACGATGGTGTTTTTGAACCACTTTCTCTATTTACTTATGATCCAGATGACACACTGCCCGGGGCAAAGGTTACCCAAAACTGGCCAGTGTTTAACATTCTTAGCTCCTATCAAATGGCCGTTGAAAATGGTGCTGTCGGCTTCATAGGTATATTGGGTTTTGACCTCGCTGACACAGATGAATATTTTTCGCCGTACAATGCTGTCCTTGGAGAAATTCCTGGGGTCTATGTCAGTAAAAGTGAAGGTGATTATTTGAAAGAGCTATTAGAGGAAAATGACTACGTGGATGCAAATATTGTCTTGCGGGGTAAAGCAAAGGAAGGACTAACATACAACGTTATTGGCTGGATTCCGGGAGAAAGCGACGAAGTAATACTAGTAACCAGCCACTACGATGGATGGGCAGTAAACGACGCTTCCGGGACATCAATCGTGATGGCATTAGCCAAATACTTCGGTCAGTTTCGCACCCCGGTAACCAAGAGGAGTTTACTGTTCATCGCCTCTGCAGGCCACTTTATCGGTGATATACCGACGAGAACCTTTATAGAGGAAAATCCCGATCTGGTTTCCCGTATTGTAGTTGATTTAAACGTGGAACACATCGCAAAAGAGATAGTCGGCAAAGACGGAATGCTAGTTCCAACGGGCCTTGTGGCTCCCAGGGCCTTCTTTATTTCCGGTCCATCAAAAGGAGGTAATCCGTATCTAACCCAGATTGCCTCTGATGCGGTCGAACGGTACCGTCTCAAGCGGACCGTGGCGGTTCCTGCGGACTTACTCGGCCCACATCCTCCTGGAATCGCGCATTGGTATCACCAGGCGGGAGTACCTGTACTTGATTTTATCTCCGGCCCTGCAATCATGTTTACCCCCATGGACAAGCCGAACAAAGTGGCTGTCAGTCAGTTGAGGCCAGTCACAGCGGCATTTATTAAAATGATAAAAGACCTTGACGATATACCTGCCGACTGGCTGAAAGGAGAAGGTCCAAGCGAGGAAAGTGAGTGATTTTGGAGCGATCTAAAAGCTCCTAAAAGCTTTATAAACGGGCAAGGTCCATTGTGGACCTTACCCGTTTTAGAAATAAAGAGCTTCTCGCCCGAAAGCGATGCCCTGGATCTGGGAGCTTCTACTTTGAGGTTCTTGTGTACAAGCGGCTGGGCAGTCTACCTATGATTTCCCAAGGGTGGCCTGCCCGCTTATGATCCAGACCCTCATAAGTGTTGAATAATGGAAATTCCTGTGATAAAGAGTTGAACTAACGAGTCAGCGTTAGCCATTAATTATAAGCTTGCTCCTCATGGCCCCTATCTGAAAAGCCTCTGGTGTAATCTTAAAACCTTTCCAGAAAGCCGCTATCAGCGAGTAAGCCTCAACCGTGTGATTACCCTTGCCAGGAGGAAATCATGCCGCATAAATATCTGGTTCTTGTAATGTCCTTTTTCTTCTTTCTTACAGCTGGCAGCGTGAGCGCAGCTCAGCGATATGTTAGTCCCTCAGGGATCGATTCAATGAACGACTGTTCGGATCCTTCTAAGCCGTGTGCAACATTTGCGCATGCAATAGAAGAAGCCTCTGCCGGGGACACCGTTGTTGCCGCCAATGGAACCTATGCCGGCAGCGGCAATTTTGATATTTCCTTGCAAGGAAAGGAGATTACAGTTTCCTCTGAAAATGGACCCTCTTCCTGCATTATCGACTGCGAGGGCAAAGGCTGCGCGTTTGTCTTCCAAGATGATGAAGGTCCGACCACCAAGGTATCTGGATTTACCATAGTAAACGGTGGGGGTTGGCCTCCTGGCTTTGGACAAGCCATCAATTGTTTCAGTACTTCCCCAACAATTGAAAATTGTGTGATCAAGCAGTGTAGCGGCAGCGCGGTGGTAAACCTTTCATCATCAAATGCCAAATTAAAGGAGTGTATCATTGAGGACAATGACGGAGTGACCAACGTAGTCTCCATAAATGCCGGTAACCCCAAGTTTGTCAACTGCATTATTGCTAACAACGAGGGAGCATGTGGCATCCACATGAGTGGTGGTTCAAATGCGGATATTACTAATTGCACAATAATTAATAACACCGATGACAACTATGGTGGCATTAGTTGCAACAACTACGATTCTCCCACAATTGTTAACTGCATCATCTGGGGGAACACACCAGCGCAGATATCCTCAGACGCGTCAAGCACTCCAGCCGTATCTTACAGCGACGTGCAAGGGGGATATTCAGGGGAGCACAACCTGGATCTCGATCCAAAGTTGGCTGGCAGTCATAACTACCATTTGAAACGAGGTTCTCCATGTATCGACACGGGAATATGTGGTAAGTGGATAAGCCAGTTCATCTATGCTAGATTCGCTCCATATGTTGATTACGAACAAGACGCAAGGTGTCCAGGGTTGAGCACGTCAGGATGCTGTGACATTGGTGCAGACGAATACACGGGCCAGGCTCCCAATATGCCCTGGCTTCCCTTACTCCTCCTGGATGAATAGGTATGCTGTTACAAAACACAAAAGGCCTCTTATAGAAGAGGCCTTTGTTATCTGACGGGTAAAGGTAACACCCCACCTCCCTACTTTGAGGTTTAACATTCAGGGTCTTAGGATGGCAGGGCTTGAGATTTTCCCTCGCTTTTTGGATTAGTTACCAAGGAGAAGATTTATCCACGGCATGCCAACACTAACCCTGTCAAAGACAACGTAGCGCCTGCAAAGCTGTAGATTTTTGTCCTGTATATCCCTTAACACCTGCGGCAGGTCATACCTACTAATGGATACTCCAAGCAGGACGGGAGTATCAGTGTTCTGGACAAATTCGTAAACAGCTTTTCCATTAACTACTTGTGCCCATTCTATGGTGTCATGCGTGATGTATCCCTCAGGGGTGGTATCGAATCCCACCCATACACCTTCTACCTGGGAAGCAGTAGCTCCCGGTATTTGGGCAACAATTTCCTCGGCAGTGACCACAAGCCTACACCTCTTTCCGGGCCTGCAGTGAACTGTTTTTACGCAATCAACGTAGATAGTGTGATCTTGTACAGGTCTTGAATACCCTGTTTCAAAACTCATTTGCGTAGCGCTCAATATGCATTTCATGGACTTCAACGTGGCAGGGTCCGGAGGGTTTAACACAGCGGGAAGATTAAGGTGACTAGTTTCGCCGCTGTCAATCCACTGTTGGGCCGCAGATATCTGCTGGTCTATTGTGGAATTATGCGAGCTGCTTTCCACGAACTCCCTCAACAGCGATGAAGACTGAATAATCTGCATGGCCTGCAGCAAGAGTTTTTCCATCATTGCAGTGTACTTTGGCTGGGGATAGGAAGGCGAAGAACTTATATCCGACGCTAATTTGGAGGCCATGACGTCTACGGGGTTTTCGGTGGTATTCTGTGGCAGGTTCCAAATCAGGACAGGGTAGAAACCCGTGAACTGACACAGTTCGGGCGGGTCATCTGCATCACAATCGGTTCCCAAGCAAACGCTAAGGGGCAGTGGCAACGCTATAAGATCAACGGCCAGGCTCAAGCCCTGCGTTGACATTAACTGCTGAATACACTCCTTTGCTGCTTTGAAGCGCGAGGTAAATCGCTTCTGGTGCAAAGTACACGACCCAGCAGTATGTTTCGTTGGTAGGAGTATAGTCCTCAGAGAAAGTTGCGTCCCATCCTATCCAAAAAGACCAATTCCCCCAAGGTGTATGAAATGTGCCTATCTCGCTGGATGCCTGGCCATATACGGGATCGGCATTAGAAGGGGCTGCCATGAAGAAGACAATGCACAACACGAGAAGAGTCGAGGTGATAAGGCGGACTGGCAATGGGCTTGCCGAAAGGCGCTTAGGTCTCGGCATCAGCGCCATAATATGAACCTCCTTTCATGCGGCAGCGCTCTTCACGAAAAGTATGGGGTCGAGCGGGTGCCACTCGTTATAATAAACCCTCACGACATCATCGGCTCTTAGTCCAACATGAAGTGAAGTGAAGCTAAACCCCTACTAGATCATCGCTCAAGGCAGAAAGAAGGTCTACAGAGAGCAAAGGAGTGCCGATCTATGCTAAGGCCATTTTAGCCTTCGCTTTACAATGGCTCACTTCGCGGCTAGATACTATCATCCGAATTTTGCACATCATAAGGTTTCGAGCCATAGCAAATAATACATCAATGCGTGCAGATAACCAAGTTTCAATTATGGTTCACGGTTATTGAGCTGAGCCCAATAATGGGTTCGGGACACCGAGATTACATATCGGTACACTTCATATTATTGACAATCCGTACGTCTTGAAGTAGTTCTAACAAACAATCCAGTCGGATGAGCCTTGCATCGCAGCGTAAACCTTATTTTGTGAAAAACAAATTATGGAGGAGCTGAAATGAGGTATGTAAAAATACTCGCTATGCTTATCGGGAGTTTCTTAGTGATTCAAGCGACCTCTTCGGCAAAACCACCTGTCCAGGGCGACTATCTCATGATGGAATTTAGCGACAGTACCGAATCTAACGCCCCATTTGCCTCACTCAGTAACCTCACTATGGATGGTGTTGGGAACGGCACATTCCAGCAAATCTTCCTTTCTAATGGTGACACCCCCGAGTCTGGCTCCTTTACCTATAAACTGTCTCCTGATGGATCATTTGCTATTATGGTCGGTGAAGATACGTTTTATGGCGTGGCAGGGCCTGAAGGCCAGGGTTTGGTCGTCATAAACACCTCTTCCACAAGCCCGGGCTTTTACAGTGCCATAAAAAAGTCTTCTAATATGTCCAACAGTAGTGTTTCGGGTGACTACATTCTTGCCAGTTACGGTGATGAAATTTCATCCAACGATCCATGGTCCTGTCTTGCATCGCTGCATATGGATGGCAATGGTAATGGAACATACCAGCAGCTCGAAAACTCTAAAAACGATCCTTTGGAGAGTGGATCCTTTACTTATTCTGTGGGCTCAGATGGGGTGATTTATATCAACGCAGGAGGCAACACGTTTCAAGGTCTTGTAAGCGGAGATAGTTCTTATATGTGCTTGACAAGGATAACGGGGACCAGTCAGGACGTGGAAATAATGTTAGCGATTAAAAAATCTTCAGGGCTTTCAAACGCCTCCCTAAAAGGTGAATATATCATGGCGGACTTCAGCGACTCTTCCTCTTCGAACAGCCCGGTATCAACGCTTACCGTCCTGCGTATGGATGGAAGCGGCAACGGGACCTATCGGAACCTTCGCAGCTCAAACACTGATCCGCTGGAAAGCGGGTCATTTACTTACTCTGTTACAAGCGACGGTAGTCTCACCATAATAGTGAACGGTGAGCCTCTTCATGGCATTGCAGCGGCATCTGGCAATGTTCTCATCATTTCAGAAACATCTTCAGACAATCCTGGAATCGTATTGGCAATCAAAAAATCCGCTGGAGCTATGACCTGGTTGCCCTTACTGCTGGATGATCAGTGATAGAAGAACCCGGATTTTCCTTTAGACTTACTGAGCTTTACTTTCGGGAAGAAGTCTATGGTTAGGACCTGGGGCGGGAGACTTAAGGCAGGTTTAAAGGGAAGGAATAAGAATCGAGGTGTTCATCCCTAAAAGGAGCGACGCACGAGTATGCCCGGAGTTCCCAGAGACCCAATGGAAGCGGGAATGATCGTCCACCTTTTATTTGACCGCAGATGCTTGCGAATTAACATCTTACCCACGGCATACCCTATGGCAGCCCCAATAAAGACATCAGAAGAAAAATGCTTATCCTGATAAACGCGGGAAATGCTTATTAGCGTCGCGGCAGTGTAAGCAATAAGCGGGAGCGGCTGTTCATAGGTTTCTGAAAAAACCGCTGCCATTGCGAAAGCCCTCCCTGCATGGCTCGAAGGCATTGAGCTATTCCAGTGGGTAAATGGGCTGAAGGAAGTGTGGCCATGGCCCTCTTCCGGCCTCTCGCGACCTATGGCGAATTTAAGGAGGCTGCATATGCCTTCAGTGAATAGCTGGGCCTCAGTAGAAGCAAGAGCGGTCTTAAATAGACGATCCCCTTCCAATGAGTCTCGAAACACCCATCCTCCACCCGCAAGAGCCACATTTGCGGCAAAAATGACTTCAAAGGAGCCCAAGGTGTCAAAAAAATCAGCGATATCGTCTCTGGAATCAGTATGTCTTTTCCCAAAGAAATCTTGAATCTCGTCATCAGCCACAAACAGCCCCCCTGTGACAAGTGAAATTCCACCTAGGACCATTAGGCCATTTCGGTCTAACCTGCCCGGCGAGTTAACTATGTATCTTACATCATCCCATACACATTCCACCACACCTTCGCATGCAGTATTCACATCACCAGCCACTGTATCACCGGCTAATTTCACCTTGGGCTGTGGTATATCGGCGTCCACTTGGCCTGACGCGTTTGAGTAAGGGATAAATCGGCCGTAAGAGAAAAGAAGAAACATGGATAAGAAAAGCATCAAGGTCTTCCTGTGCCGAAAGACTCCCATGGTCTGATTGTCCCTGCTTGATAAGCGCTCCATCCCGGCCCACACTCGGCGTAATATTCCGCCTTGTTAACTTTCTTATCACTCATTTAGCGGAACAAAAACTGGGCTCGCTAGACGCTTACATTTCTGCTTGCCAACCTGTGCCTGTCGTACTTCTTCCACCTAATCCCCTAACAATAGCGGAATCCACGGCATAGCCCTTGAGTTTCTGGCATTAGGGTCTCTTTCGCCTTGATCAACGCGACCGTTGGCGTTCCTGTCTTCCTCCCCATCCGTGAAGCCATCCCCATCTGTGTCAGCATTGAGCGGATCGCTGATGGTACCCGGATCAAGGTCCGGTTGGAATACATTGGTATCCGTATCAGGTCCGATGTCATTCAACGTGTACCCAAGCTCGGTGCCGTCCTGGATACCATCGCCATCCGTGTCGATGTTGCATGGATCTGTCTCACCCGTGTCAACAACGCCGTTGTGATTGGCGTCCTCAATCCCGTCCAGGATACCGTCATCGTCCGTGTCACCATCGTTCGGGTTGGTGCAGGTGGCATTTTCGATAGAATCTGGAAGGCCGTCATTGTCCGTGTCCATGGTGGCCTCAAGCAAGGTCCTGTTGCCGGATAAATCATATGTGTAATCAATAATCATTCCATTCGGGTATTCTACGCGAGTGAGGCGGTTCAACTTGTCATATTGGTAGGTGACGGTGCCTCCAAAGGCAGATGAAGCACACACTGCGCAAAGGAGAAAAGCAAAAATAACACTTTTCTTTTTACTTGTCATGGTAATCACCTCTCTCGTCTTGGTATAGGAATATTCGTGATCCTCCCTTTTTGTTCACTTCCATCTCTGCTTCCAACTTCCACTTTTCCGGAACATTCGGTTTCCATCCATTTGATAATGGTTGCCACTCTGCACTAACAGGAATGATAAAAACATGTGGGTGTGAAGCGTCGTCCTGCTCAGTCAATACTCCAACTGAAACCGGCGTTGGATCGTTTTTTCCGTTAATAACAATTATCCATTCCCAGGTGTCAAAGTTCCAGTCCTAGACTTTGACAATTACGGCTCGGCTGCATCTATCACATCTTCAGGAGGCGAGTATTCTTGCGCTAATTTATAGTATTTCCGGTAACTTTCAATATCTCCTTCTAAAAGTGCGCGTTGAGCCTTTAGCCCGTAAACAGCGCTAGGCACGGATCCGGCAGCAGCTGGCAACAATGGTGATGTAATGGGGATCGGTGTGGGATTTACAACCGGCTCTATAAAGCTACTGACAAATGATGCCAGTTTTTCCCAAAAGCTTTCCCACCATGACTTTTTCTTGCAAAGGCCCAAAAAATCAATCCAATTTACCGGATTTCCTCCCACATAGGCATATTGATTCACACCTCCTACAAAGCCAATAGGATCCTTGGTGATAAATCTACCTAACTCTGGATCATAGTACCTGGCCCGCATGTAGAGTAGACCACTGCCGTCATCCATCACACCGAACCTGCCCACATACCTGAAGGGATTAGG
>QMLZ01000127.1 GCA_003646995.1 Deltaproteobacteria bacterium
ATGGATCGTGATCGCTATTTTTGGTCTGGTGATCGCAATCGTCTTTAATATCTTCCCCCAGTCTGTATTCCCTGTCTGGTGCGAAATCCCAATAGCTGTAATCCTTGGATACATGGTTTACAAGAAGGGGGCTGGCATCTGGACCTGGTCCATCGTAGCCATCATCATAATGTATGCCACAGTCATCTTGGGCTACTGGATACCTCTCAAAATGCCATCTGTCGCAGGAATTCCCCCAACAGGGGTTTGGACAATTATACTGCTGGTTTATGCTTTTATTGCCTCTGTCCTGCCTGTGACAACCCTCCTTCAGCCAAGAGATTTTATCAACTCACATCAGTTGATCGTAGCCTTAGGACTTCTCGTACTTGGAGTGATTTTTGCCTCTTTCGGAGGTCACCTGAATGTTGTAGCTCCTGCGGTGCAGGCACACCCCGCAAAGGCACCTCCCATGTGGCCATTTCTGTTTGTCACAATCGCATGCGGCGCCATCTCTGGATTTCATTCCCTTGTATCTTCAGGCACATCTTCCAAGCAGGTGCGCTATGAAGAGGATGCCCTTTTTGTAGGATATGGTTCCATGCTGATGGAAGGCGTCCTGGCCACTTTGGTGATCGTCGCAGTGGCAGCTGGTATAGGCATGGGATATACAAAGGGTGGCCACACATTGACAGGTGTTGCCGCATGGACCGCGCATTATTCCTCATGGGCGGCAGCCAAAGGCCTAGGGTCAAAGATCACCGCCTTTGTGGTCGGCTCCGCGAACATGATACAGTTACTCGGGATCCCCCATGGAATTGCTCTCGTCATCATGGGGGTCTTTCTAGCATCGTTCGCAGGCACCACCTTGGATACTGCAACCAGGATCCAACGTTACGTGATAGCAGAACTTACAAGCGACTTGAGACTGAATTTCCTCTCCGGTCGCTACCCTGCCACATTTATTGCTGTAGGTAGTGCCATGTGGCTTGCATTTGCCACGGGGGCAAGTGGCAAGGGGGCGCTGACTCTCTGGCCAATGTTTGGAGCTGTTAACCAGACACTCGCTGCCCTTGCATTGATCATTATTACCGTGTACCTTAAATACAAAGGCGGGCTGAAATGGTTAGTGTCAGGAATACCTGCTGCCTTTATGGCTGTGATGACCATATGGGCCACAATCCTCAATCAGACATCTTTTCTTCACAAACATAACATGTTACTCACGGTGGTAAACCTGGCAATCCTGGTAGTGGTCCTATGGATCGTGGTGGAAGGTGTCATCAAGTTCTTCACCATAGGCGGAGAGCCAGCAGGTGAACCAGAGGTTGCATCAAGTTAGCAACAGCAGCAGTATTTAATCATAGATTAGGGGGAAGCATATAATTGCTTTCCCCCTAATTTTCGATTAGAATTGGCATTAGCAAGCCACCATAAAGTCTTGAATAGCGAACCCAATGGAAGCCAAACTTAAGAAACTCTATTTTGCCTTATTAATTCCTGCCATAGCAGGCTTCATTGTAGCGGGCCTAGCAAGGGCAATCTTAAGACCTAAAACATATATCGCAGATAGTTTTCCACAACTAGCGCCCCTGCTCTTTGTCCTGGCTGTTGCGTCTGGAGTGGCTTTTCCCATTTTGTTGCGAACTCTTTTTGTGAACAAGAACCGAAACCGAAAACACATAACCGAAGCAGAGCTGCTGAAATTTGAGCAAGGCACCCTTTACATTGCATTGCTTGCCCCTTATTTTTGTTTAGCAGGTTTTTTCCTTGGAATTTCCCAGTTCCATTTCTATGGAACAGTACTGGCAAGTTTTTATGCCACATATTATTTTTATCCCTCTCAAAAACGTATCTCTTACGAAAGAAAAATCTTCAGGGCCAGGTGACATGAGCTCCCTTTTAAAAAATATAGTTTGTAAGATTAAAGACGTATGCAGGGTAGGCGATGAGATGGGCCGCAGCCGTGCGGTGGAGACCATTGAGAACGAGTTGGAGGAAATGGAAAACGTGTTCGGCCTTCTAGTTTTGGGCTCTTTCGTGGGGATCCCGTCCCCTCCCATGCAGATCTCTCTCGATCTGATGCCTCATATGGAAAAGGAGCTACTATTGATGATGGAAAAGGTAGATACAGCAAGCCAACCCCTGTCTCAGCTATTCTCCGTCTTTGACATCGACTAATCATGGATAGGCCTGTCAACATATTTTATATGGGAAAGGGCGGCGTAGGGAAATCCACGTCTGCTGCACTGAATTCTCTGTTTTTGTCCCGTATAGGTTTTGAGGTACTTTTGGTCTCTCTTGACCCGGCACATAACCAATCGGACATCTTTGAGAAAAAACTCTCTGACAAACCCAAGCAAATAGTCCCGCACTTACAAGGCATAGAGATCGATCAAGAGCAGTGGATAAAACGATACCTCAAAGATGTTCAACAACAGATCAGAAGGACTTACGCTTATCTTACTTCCTTCAATCTGGAAAAATATTTCAAGGTCATTAAGCACTCCCCTGGACTGGAAGAATACGCATTGATTCTGGCTTTCAAAGAGATCAGCCGAAAATTCTCCAAAGCTGATGTACTCGTGTTTGACATGGCTCCTACCGCCCTTTCGCTTAAATTCTTTAACCTGCCCAGTCTCTCGCTTGTCTGGACAAACCATCTTTTAGCCTTGCGAAAGGAGATTATAAAGAAGAGGGAGCTGATAACCAAAATTAAGCTCATGAAAAAGGAGATAGAAACTGACAAGGTTCTCTCCAGCATCCAGAAATCAATTCGCGAGTATACCGACCTGAAACAAATCTTCGAAAACCCTTACCTGACGAAGATAAACCTTGTGATGAACCCTGACCTGTTATCCCTCGCAGAATCCAGACGGATTGTAGATGGTCTTAATGCCATAAACATTTCCTTGAGCCAAGTCATAGTAAATAAAATGCAAAAAAATTCATCCATTGATCACATAGTGAGGGAATTTGACGGTGTTGATCTCCTAACGGTCCCGTTTTCCGAAGCCCCCTTGGTCGGCATTGATTCCTTGCAAAGATTTATCAGCGCCAATGAAAAAATTTTCATTAAACAGCCTCTGGAGATTCTAAATAAGGCCGGTTAAAGAGTTGTGGCGGGGCTGAGCATGGAAAAAGTAATGGAAAAATGGATGATCCGGAAACTTGATAGCGTCCTCGACAGGGTCAAGGAACCGGAGAGCAATCTAACAGTGGGCCAACTGGGTCTTGTAAAAAAGTTTCGCTATAATGAGACAAAACGAGCCCTTTATGTATACATAGATACTTACGCTACTCACAAGGCCTGTTGCCTTGTAATAACCAAACTTATTGAGACAAGGGTAATGGAAGATCTTAGAAAGGAGTTAGAAAAGGAATTTCCCGATCTCGCCATCCGGTTTGTTTAACAGGATCAAACACCTCACCCAGTGTAAGTCACTAACCACGGAGGAATATGACAATATGGCATTGATTACGATTACCACAGCGATAGGGTGCGGAGGCATGATTGTAGCCCGGCGGGTTGCTGATCAGCTTGGCATTGTTCTTTATGATGACAACCGCCTTCAACAAGAAGCCTTGAAAATGAGGTTTACATCAGAAGATATGAAAAGCTTCGACCAAACGGCTCCAGGATTTTTTACCCGTTTGCTTAAGAGAAGACCTGCAGAATACCTTGAACTGATGGCCTCAGCGGTTTATGAAGTGGCTCGCAGCGGAGATGGGATTATTGTTGGCAATGGGGCAGGCTATTTTCTGAGAGACTTCGGCTGTGCTCTCCATTTGCGCGTTCACGCCCCAGAGGAATTCAGAATCGCAAGGATTACTGAGACTAGAAAAGTAGGTGAAGAGGAAGCCAAAAAATTAATAAGGAAAGCAGATAGCGATCTCAGGGGATTTCTACAGTCTTCTTTCCAGATGGATTTGGACGATATCAGCCTATATGACGCGATAATTAACGTTAGTAAGATAGGGATGGAGTCAGCAGCTAGCCAGATTACAGCCATGGCAAAAACCCGTGAGATTCGTGAATGCAGCCTCAGTGCCCTTGAAAAAATGGAAAGGCTCTCCTTGCTTAAGCGGGTAGAAGCCGCTGCCCTAAAGAACAATATTGACATCCAGGAAATGCTTTTTGAGGTTCCTGAACCCGGGGTTGTAAGGATTACGGGGATGATTAGCCCCATGCGCACAGTAGGTGGTATATTGGAAATTGTCAAATCTGTCCCAGGAGTGAAACAAGTCATTTGCGAGGCCGAAGGGCACCCTCTGGGCGAAATCTGAGGAAAACAAATATCGCTAGGAGAAAATAATGGATTTCAATCCCTTATTCAGGCCAAAAACTATGGCCGTGATAGGCGTTTCATTGCAAAACGATCTTCATCCCGCCAACGTTATCTTCAGGAAAAATCACCTTCGATATCCTGTGAAGGTATATGCTGTTAACCCGCGAGGGGGTACCCTGCAAGGAGAAAGGGTTTATAGGAACGTCTCAGAAATTCCGGAAAAGCTTGACCTTGCGGTAATTGCTGCCAGGGCGGAGCAGGTACCCGCAATCCTTGCACAGTGTATTGAGGCAGGCGTGGGGGGTGCAGCAATAATCTCCGGAGGCTTTGCTGAAGTGGGGCGAAAGGACCTCCAGGATGCCATTGTAAGTATGGCAAGAGAAGCTGACTTCCCTTTTATCGGGCCCAACTGTTTAGGTATACACGTGCCTTTTGTACTGGATTCCTTCTTCCTTCCTACTGAGCGTATGGTACGACCTGATCCAGGAAATGTTGCGGTCATAAGCCAAAGTGGCGGGATTCTCGTGGACAACATGGTTAAGTTCAAAGAAGAAGGCGTTGGGCTCTCCATAGGTATAAGCATAGGGAATAAGGCCATGATTAGGGAAGTGGACCTGATTCATTACCTTCAACAGGATTCGGAGACAAGGGTCATTGCATTTTATATAGAGGGTTTTGATGAAGGCGAGGGACGTGAGTTCATCATGGCTGCCTCCAGATCCAATAAGCCTGTGGTGGTGATCAAATCAGGGAAAACCTCGGGAGGGAGCCGTGCGGTTATGAGTCACACTGCTTCACTTGCTGGGGACTACGGTATATTTTCCAAGGCAATGGCTCAAATGGGCATAGTAGAGGCAAAAAACGAGCTTGAGCTGCTTTCATTTTGTGAATCCCTGAGCTGTTATCAAGGCTCAATCAAGGGAACAATAGGGATTGTCACAGGAAGCGGCGGCCATGGGGCCATGGCAGTGGATGTTTGTTCTGCCCACGGATTTAGTGTACCTGTTTTATCCACCGAAGACCAAGATATGATAAGGAGGGACCTCTCTGAGAGCATCAAGAACATAGCCTCCCTTGCAAATCCCCTCGACCTGACAGGAAGCGCAGTGGACGAAGACTTTGTGGTGGTTGCAAAGCACCTTAGCACTATACCAGAAATAGACTGCGTCGTACTTCTTCTCTTGCCCTATCTTCCCGGGATCACTTCGGATCTAGGTGCGAGACTTAGCAACATCTACCAGAGGGCGGAAAAGCCTTTAATTGCATACGTACCCCACGTAGAAAAATTCAGGATGCTCATAGAGGGATTTGAGTTAAACGGGGTGCCCGTCTCCCACTCTATTGAAGCAGCAGTCTTGATGGCCGAGGCCCTAAAAAGACGAACGCACTCATAGATACCTGCCATATTCCTCGGCGTACTCCTCGTTCCATGCCTTATGGGCTATCTTGTGGTAATTCTGTGCGTACTCATCGAGATAAGGCGCAAGCTCGTTCACTATCTTTTCTGCACCCACATGCGTTGGAATAGGCCTATGCCGTTTGACCATATCCCTCAAACAATGCGGATTATCAATGATCATGCACGGGCACAGCGGATTTTCCGACCACGGCTGGTGGGCTCTTATGTCCCTGAAAAATTCAGAGTTAAGTGCTTCCTTGAGGCTCTTTTCCTTTATGTTGTCAACCGCAAAATGGACAAACACACAAGGTTCAACATCCCCATTGGCATTTATGTGGAAGTACTCCCTGCCTCCGGCAATACAGCCGTCTACATATGGTCCGTCATTCCAGAAATCACAAATGAAAAATGGCCAGTTATTACGAATATATCTTAATCTCCGCCTAATGGTATCGCGCATTTCCGGGGTTAGCATCAGACTGAGATCCGGCTCACGCCCGATGGGAATATATTGGAAATGCCAAATGAGAAACACTCCCTTTTCTGCCATCAAATCTGCGAATTCCTCACTGCTGACTTCAAGATAATTCTTACGTGTCTGGCACACGGAGGCACCGAACAAAACACCCTCCTCGCGCAAATAATCCATCGCCTTCATTATCTTCTTGTAATGGCCTTTTCCTCGGCGCTCATCTGTAATCTGTTCAAAACCCTCAACGCTGATCATAGGAGCCACATTACCCATTTTAGCCAGCCGCTTGGCCATCTCTTCATCTATGAGGGTACCATTAGTGTAGACTTGGAACATCATCTCCTTGTGATTTTCGAAAAGATCCAAAAGATCTTTCCGAATAAAGGGCTCTCCTCCTGAGACAGTTATAAAGGCCATTCCCAGTTCTTCTGCTTCTGTGAAGACGCGATCCAGCAACTCCGTGCTAAGTCCATAGTCCTGCTCATACTCACCCGAGTAACATCCGTAACATTTCAGATTACACCGCATTGTGGGGCTTATCACAAAAAACAAGGGAGGGCGGAACCCTAAATCCTCTACAATCTCCTCTCTGTAGGTAGTACCGTACAGCAGACCCCTTATGAAAAGATTGTAGATAGTTCTGAACCTGGCTTCTGGTGAAAGATCATAAAGGACCTTCTCCACCACCTTAACTGCTGGATGCCCTTCACGTATATACCGTTTCAATGATTCTGCTGTCTCGATGTACTCGGGGTTCTTGAGGAGTTTCTGGCCAAGGCTTATCATGGTCTCCATGTTATCCATTGTAAGCCGGGGGAGAAGCTTTACCATTTGCCGGATGACCCAGCGACGTGATGCATCTTTAGCCTGTTTTAACACAGCCATATCCTTCCTCCTTTCTCGCTCCTTAGCGACAACATCAGAAGCAATCTGGCCCAATCTGGCCACACAAGTAATGTTTGTACCCCAGGCCAAAACGCAGGCTCAAAGAACATAATTTTAATTGAATATTTTCCCGCTTTTCCTAGCCACTGTCAACAAGTCTACCTTCTGAAAAGCAAAACTTGATCCCATTGACAATCCAAGACCTTTCCAAGTAGATTGCCTGTATATCAATGAGGGAATAGGGGAAACGGCATGGAATGGATTCCAATAGTTACAGCTATGGCCATTGGGTTTGCTCTCGGTTTTTTAGCGGCATTTGCGCTTCGCATCGTCCACACAAAAACTGCAGACACTTTAGCACGTCAAATAATGGAAAAAAGTGAGGCCGAGAAGAAAGCCGCCCTTGACAATATCCTGGCGGAAGTAAAAACCAGCTTTGGGGATCTGTCCTTCGAGGCCTTGCGAAAATCAACAGAAGAATTTTTGAAGCTCGCCAAGGCACGTTTGGATGCAGAAAGGGAGGTTTCATCAAAGGAGCTTGAGGCAAAAAAGGCCCTTATAGATGCTCAGCTCAAGAAGATGAACACGGAATTGGAGAATGTATCATTGCTTGTGCGGGACCTGGAAAAAGACCGCGCGACAAAATTCGGCCAGCTTGCCAGCCAGCTCAAGGCCTCACAAGAGCAAATTTCGCAACTTCTAAAAACCACCAGTGCTCTGCGTGAAGCGCTTGCCAGTACAAAGGCTAGAGGCCAATGGGGAGAAAGGATGGCTGAAGACGTGCTGCGCGTCGCAGGATTCGTTGAAAACGTAAACTACCTCAAGCAGAAGGCCGTGGCAGGCGCGGGTACCAGACCGGACTTTACTTTTCTGCTGCCAAAAGATCTTAAATTAAACATGGACGTCAAATTTCCGCTGGACAACTACTTGCGGTTTCTGGAGGCTGACACAGACATTGAGAAGCAGAAGTTCAAAAATAACTTCTTGCGGGACGTAAAGGCCAGAATTAAGGAAATTACAACCAGAGACTACATAAACCCGGAACAAAACACCCTTGACTACGTACTTCTCTTCATCCCAAACGAACAGGTATA
>QMLZ01000128.1 GCA_003646995.1 Deltaproteobacteria bacterium
ACCCAACCTCTAATCCTTGGCCCTTTTTCCTTTGACCTTTATCCTAGGGGAGCTTTTCCAGTGCCCAGTCATCTATTTCTACTTCCAGGGAGCGCTTGAGAAGATCAACACTTACCACCACCCTATCAGACTTACCCTTGTGCCGGATGTAAAAGCCTATGAGCCCCTTTAGGGGTCCTTCCATTATCATCACCCGATCCCCCTTCTTGACGTAGGACCGATTTTGTACCGTGCGATCGGTACCATCCAAAATCATCAAAGAGGCTATCTCTTCTTCGTTCGCGGGTACGGGCTGCCCCTTAAAATTAACCATTCTTACCACACCAACGGTGCGAATGATATGGTGATATTGCTCCGGGTCCATTGAGGTGCGTACAAACACGTACCCTGGCAGCATGGGCACCAGGATCTTTTTTCGCCTGTCCTTGCGCCTGCTCATGACCTGCATTCTCGGATAAAAGGCCTCAAAGGCCTTGCCCCTCAGCCCTTCAAATACCTTTTGCTCAAAGTGGCTTTTTGTATGTAGGGCATACCACCTCGGTTCCTTTATCATAGTGTGAAAATCTTCTCCCATGGCACTCCTGCATCAATCAAGGCCTCGATTCCCTGCTCGGCCTCTCCCAGCTCAGTGATCAGCACTCCATCCCAGTCCTTCAAACGCAACCTCTCGATCCCTTGCACCTTGTAGCCAAAGAAAGTGTTATTATCCCCTTGCCTATCCAGTACACCAGCAAGCTTGATCCCTGTAAGCTGCAAATACAAATAGGCCAGCTCCGCCACTTCTCCTGCGCCGTAAAACAGTAGCCTTCGTATTCCCCGCTGTTCCATCTCCTTGAATTTATTTACGAGCAGTGACTTGACCTCTCTATAGAAACTGACTGAATACCTTAGGTATTCAACGGTAAGTTTACTCTTGCGGGCTATACCCTTTGGCGTGAGGAGGTACTTGACCCTGTTCCGCGGCAGGGTCTTGACCTTGAAGTATCCTTTGCTGACGAGGCGCTTGATGAAGCGGTTAACAAGGCCCAGAGAAATGTTCAGCCTACGGGCAAGCTCACGTTGGGAGAAGGAACCGTTTCGCTCGATTTCCCCCATTAGGCGCAATATATGTATATCTTCTTTCTCCATAGGAGAGGCTACTTGCCCTAACCCTGTCTCTTTGCCTTGTGCATGTGGTAATATGCTTATTTTGGTGCTTCGCCTTACAATTTTCTAGGCCGCACCAACATGTCATCGGAACATTTGGGCGGAGTGTTCAATATTTGAACGCTGTTGTCAAGAAAAATATAGGAGGAGTATGTTTTATGTCCATGACAAAACGGATTTTACTGAGTGCGGCGATACTCGCACTTGATCTTATCGTGTTTTTCTTGCCGTTGACTGCGATTTTCCTGATCTATATACTGATTTATAATCCACCATGGTTCAGGCAATTCCTAGAGACCCTGGATAAACGCTGAAATGCAAGAAGAGCTAAGAACTCACCAAATTCAACGGAATTTTAAGGGGGATTCTACAGATGGAATGTAAGAAGGAAAGAAATCTCGAGCGCTGCAATTGCACTTACGAGCCTTGCTCAAAGAAGGGGATCTGCTGTGAATGCATTTCATATCATTTAAGCATGAGACAATTGCCAGGATGCTGTTTCCCAAAAGAGGCTGAGGCCACCTGGGACAGATCCTTTGAACACTTCGCCCGACTCGTTCAAGCTGGAAGAGTTTAGGCAAGAGAGGTGGTATAAAATTGGATAGGAACGAACCTAAAGGTATCCAAGAACTCTTTCAACAGCTGATGGCCCGCAGCCAGTCAGCAGGGCCATCTGCAAAACGGCTCTCGGCGCTGCTCGTGGAGAGCACGCTCCAGTACCGTGACAAGCTATATGTAGAAAAGGGCATAGTGGTCACCGTAGAAGACGTTCGCAAATCCTTAGACTGGCTACTTCCGGCCCTTTCTACGGGCAATATTCCCCATCTGGGCAATGAGATCCAGGACGGCCTTTTGAGAAAATGGATTAGCGAGCTGACGGGAACAGAGCAACAGGCCCAGGGCCGTGGGGAATAGACAGTGTCCTCAACACAAAGGCAAATTATTGTGAAAAGGCCTGGCTCACACCAGGCCTTGATTATTGAAGAGGTTCCCATCCGCTCTCCACGGCCGGGGGAGGTTCAGGTTGAAGTGAGGGCCTGCGGTATAAACTTTGCGGACATCGCCGTGCGGCTGGGGCTATACGGCGCAGCCAAGGGACTTTATCCCCTCTGCCCAGGGCTTGAATTTTCAGGCATTGTGAAACAGGTAGGGGAAGGGGTCAAAGGTTTCGAAGCAGGCCAAAAGGTGTTCGGTGCCACTCGGTTTGGGGGTTACTCAGAAATTATTAATTGCCCATACCAACACATATGGCCTCTTCCAAATAGCTGGAATTTTGAACGAGGGGCCACCTTCCCTGTGGCCTATCTTACAGCTTATTATGCCCTGTATCATGTCGGCCACTTGAGACCTGAGGACAAGGTCCTTGTTCATTCTGCTGCAGGAGGTGTGGGGACCGCCCTCTTGCACTTGTTAAGGCTGAATGGAAATCTTGTAGTTGGCGTTGTGGGCAGCTCGATCAAAGTAGATGCGGCGTTCAACGCCGGAGCAGACCACGTAATAGATAAGTCGACCGATGATCTCTGGCATAAGGCGGAGGAGATATGTCCCGAGGGATATGATATTATCCTGGATGCCAATGGGGCCACAACCCTGATGGGGTCCTTTTCGCACATCAAGCCCACAGGCAGGTTGTTGATATATGGCTTTGCCTCTATGTTTTCAAGGACCGGGAAAAAGAGTCTCCCTAAACTCCTGTGGTATTACCTCAAAACACCGCGATTCAGTCCTTTTGACCTTACTTCCAACAATAAGACCGTGGCAGGGTTCAATCTAATTTACTTGTTCGAGCATGTGTCCCTTTTTAGGGAAATTATGGAAAAGCTGCTTCGATGGGATGCAAAAGGGCTTCTACCACCCATGCCGATTAAGTCATATCCATTCGAAGAAGTGGCCAAAGCGCATACGGATCTTGAGTCGGGGAGAACTGTTGGGAAACTGGTACTAACTTTGTGAAGAGCTACTTCTCGTCACTATCATGACACTCCGAGTTGTTTCTTAATCAATTTACAGAGAGTATCCTTGATTTCAGGGTGGAGTAGAATCAGTTGGCTCCCTTTCAAAGTGAGATTTCGATCTCCTTTCTAGGAATGCGGAAATTGTCAATTACAGGATCATCTTCCATCATGAGACGATAGGCCTCTCGAATATTATCCTTTAGCTCTTCGAGACTTTCTCCCTGGCTAAACACCCCTGGGATCTCTTTCAGCCGGCCCACATACCATCCGTCATCGATCCAGTATTCCAGTGTAAACTTCTTCTCCATTGACTCTCCAGCCCCTCAAACTTCAAGGCATTCTCTAGAAAAACTAAACCTAAAAAATGGTCGGGACGACTGGATTTGAAGACGACGCATCCCAACCAAGCTAACTTATGGACATCTCAGGCTTTTCCTCTAATTTCAATAACTAAGTCCTACTTTCAATATCTTCAATACATAAAATAAATGCGATTTTTTCAGTCAATTTCGAAAAAAAGTGTCCCAAAAGTGTCCCAGGCAGATGGATTTCTTCCTATCCTGAGAACCCCAATTTCAGTCATCCACGCTAGTATCCGAATAATATAATATGAACAAAAAGGGAGATTGTAAAGCCATGGAAAAAAAATTAGCAGTTCTCATCTTTTCAATTATTTTGTCAGCGTTCTATACTTCCGTGCTCGCTCAAAACCCCAATTCAAATAATCAAAGCACCTACTATGGCCAATCTACTCCACAACAGTACTTGCCCCAAACTCAAAATTACAGGACTCCAACATACCCGTCTTACGACTACCGGTACCACGCTTACCAAAATTACGAAAGGGCAACCGAAAGATTTATGAGCAACCCTACTCGCCACAATTATCAGGTCATGGAGCAACGAAGACAAATTTGGGAGATGAGGGAGAGGCAATATCAGCAATATAAAAGATAGCCCTTTTAGGACTCGCCAATAAAGACCTTTTCAAGTGTGTACAAAAAATCAATCTGTTTTTCACAAAAAGTGTGTGTAATCTGGACCCATATGGATTTCGGGGAAGTTGTACGTCATTGATAACAAATGTAATTGTATAGTGATAACACTATGTTAGCAGACAACCATCCTTTCCATATCCTCTTCTTTATCTTCTCATCCTTTTCAAAAACAGGGCCGCCTGGACTATTTATTTCTATTTATTTCGTTGATTAAGGCAATTTTTAGATGTATTGTCCCATTAATCGCTCAAAATTTGGGGGGATACATCTAGGTGAAACTAGTTAAATTAGAGGTCCTCATCGATAAAGGGACCTTTTCGTCCTCTAAGGAGTTTAAAATAATTATGGAGCATATAAAGTCAGCGGTCAGGGCAGTGGATTGGCCACCAGGTGCTGGCTCATTTACTATCTACAAGCAATCTGGAAAAAAGAGGGGAGAAGGAAGTGGTGTAAAGCCTATCAAGCAAAACTTTATGCAAAAACTAGCCTTATATGGCTGGGACCTTGAGACTCCTGTTGATATTGCCACACTCAAAAGACCTGGGCCTTTAGATGCTACCTACAAAGTTGGGAATAAACTTTTCGCAGTAGAATGGGAGACAGGAAATATCTCTTCCAGTCATAGAGCAATGAATAAAATGGCTCTTGGGATACTTAAAGGTATTCTTATTGGTGGACTTTTGGTCCTGCCAACCAGGGAGCTATACCAGTATCTAACAGACAGGATTGGAAATTTTAGGGAACTAGCGCCCTATTTTCCGCTTTGGCGGTCTCTTAAATGTAAAGAAGGGTATTTGGGTGTATTGGCTGTAGAACACGATTTTGCTAGTACCGATGTACCTCGTATTCCAAAGGGAACGAATGGTCGGCACGCGCTTTGAATTCCACTTGCTGATTATCCTTTCTGCAAAATAACTATAAATTCTGACCTCATTGTATTGGCCATCCCAGTAATTTGCCTCTCTATCTTCCTTACCAATCTGAATCCTTCTTCTTTCGCCATATTGACTAGTATCTCGTCAATGCCTGGGACTTCTTCTGGCTTCACTTTTAAAATTTTGCTAAGTTGATTTCTATTAGTCCCCACAATTATGGTGCAGAGTTTCCCTGGTTTTAGGACTCTCGAACACTCAAAAAGAACTTCCCTCATATCCTTTACATACTCATCATATCTCTTCTTCTGGTCTTTTCCTCTCAAACCAATCATTAAGTCCCTAAGCTCGTTTACATTTACCCCCATCACTTTTAGATGGGGATAATCATTCTTGAGATAATCAATAGCGAAGCTGTATGGTGGCGAAAAAATGATTCCGTCAATAGAATTTGTTTCTATGTTAAGTTTTCTGGCATCTCCGGTTGAAACCACTGCCTCTCCAAGCTCAGCTTCCATGCCTTTAAGCACTTTCTGAATTTTTTCAGCAACGAAGCAATACCTTTCTAGAATTGCCTTAAACTGCTCCCTAAAGGATTTTCTTTTACTTCTCTCTGCATAGCCCTTAGCGTCTAGAAAGGCTAACATTAGGTAATTTTTCACAGACTGATTCTCAAATATCTCATACCGCTCACTTGCTCTCCTGGACGGCGGAGACTCGGACTTGAATAAAGATACCTGTTCATTTCCTATGTAGCTTTCACCTACGGAGGCCTCCTGGGCAAGATACTTAAAAGTAGAATCAAACTCCTGAAGGGCTACCTTTATATCTGTAAGGGGAACTATTAGGCCTTCTATTTTAGCCTTGGCCATGAATACACAGAAGGGGCTTGTATCTATTCCAATAGAATTAATACCCATTAACGTTGCCTCTAAAGGCACGGTACCAGAGCCCATCATAGGGTCTAAAACAGTATCCCCTGGTTTGATTCCCATTACATTGATTAGCCCCTTAATCATCTGAGGATGAAACTTTCCCCTGTATGGGAAAAGACCATGCGTAGCGTACCCTGTCTTAAATTGGTTGCTTTCAAAAAAAGATTTTAAGCGAGATGAGGAATGCCGTGCCAATTTCAAGGGTTGCCCCTGACACATTAGAAAATGACGGGTGAGATGACCATCGACTCTGGCGAAGTATGCACCATTTCGTAATATTTCCTCATCTGAAAGGAGCTGGCTCTCGTAATATGCTAGCTCCAATTCGTACACTTCGTTTAATTGAGGAACCAGCTCTAGGCGTCTAGGAAAAAGCCTTTCATAAAGTGTCTTAGACAAAAGGCTTGCGATTTCACCAGATTCGAGACAATGCATTTGATGAGCCTCAAACATTATGGCACCAGCCTTCCCTTTGATTTCAAGGAGTTAAGAAGATTTTCCAGGTCTTGTTTTCTATACAACCTATAACCATTTACTGGATGTCGTAAGGCTACCAACTTTCCTGTTCGGTCCCAATTCCGTAATGTCTCTGAGGAAACCCCCAAGAATTCTGCAGCTTCTTTAACGGTCAGATAATCTCTAAATGTTTCCATATTTTCACCTTTGGCAAACATTACAAATCTTTCTAAAACATTTGGACAGGTATGTCAACGGAGTTTAGGAAGCATATTTGCTAATTCAATTGGAAAGCTGTAGAAGTTTTTCCTTCGCCTCTTATTTACTCGAACCTGATGAATAAAGTTCATCGAATATAATATCGGAATTAACCGACGAAGCTATTGGACGACCTCTCAGTGTCAGTTCAAAGCCTTGTAGACCTTGACAACCTTCTTGGCCTTGAGACAATAACAGGTGAAAATGCGGAAAATCCAGAAGCTGGGTTGGAAAGCGTTAGGAAAATAATGAAAATACTGAGAGAGTAATTTGCTAGGTGTGCTGTCCGTCATAAATCGAATTTTTCCGAAATTGCTGATTTTGTAATTCCTTTTAGCTTGTCCACCATATTTCTAACTTTCTCTATAGTAATTTGTAAATGGACATCCGGCCTGTTGTGGGCTAGCTCATTGCGTAGACGAGTAAAAATACTTTCCTGGGTTTTACCATCTTTCGGTGAGATTGAGACCTCGACTTGTGGATAGAATTTTTGAATTAATGAGTCCACCTCTTTCTGCTTATCTCCTGCTAAGAATAAAAGGATATGATATAGAATCATAAATTGGGAAAGAGCGTCCTCTTGCAAAAATGCCAACTGATAAAGGCGCAGAACTAGATCCGCTTCTGAGTGAGGCTGTTCGAGTTTCTTTTTAAATTTAGCTACTCTGCTTTCACCAGGGATTATTTTTCCCTTGGCCTCCACTTTGGCATGGATTTTAACACCATCGAGTATCCTTAATCGTTGTGAATATTGATGCTGTGGTAATGTTATTCCTGCCAGTTTTATATCCGTCACCGGACTGTCGAATTCAAAGCAAAGGCGATCAGCAACAAGCACCATCTCCTGCTTTGCTATTTTCAAGGCTTTATCCCACGAGTCTATCCCTGGTAAATAGAACTCAACGAGTAAAGTATCTTTTCCTTCGTTCCAGATTCGTATTTCTCTGACAGAATCATTGTCAGATTTAGCGTTGATAATGGAAGCGAATTCCACACCTTCAGCACAGGCAGAATACTTAACTATTGTCTCATTTCTGGCTATCATATCACCCCATAATGGTTTACGAAAAAATGACAAAAATATAGGAGCATATGCGAGCAATTTGATTAAACATAATAGGAATTTCAATCCCTATTACGGCCAAAATTTATCCATTTGCCTCAAGCGTGTAATTCGATACCTAGCGATTCAAGGCCAAGAAATTATAGCGATTATTATAGCCCCCACCACTTCATACTTGCCCTGGAATTGCCGAACTAGCAAATTAAATATCTGCGACTGTATAATCAAGAGATTTTCGACTTACCAAACTATTCCAGCTTCTTACTGCTAAGTCCACACAGTCATGATTGAAAACATTCCTAGCTCCTGCCGATAATCAAGCAATTGAAACCCTTCTCAGGAATTTCAAATGGAAAACACGGCCCTAACACGGGAA
>QMLZ01000129.1 GCA_003646995.1 Deltaproteobacteria bacterium
AGGTGGTGGCCGGCGGACAATCTATCTAGATGAAGTTCCCGGAGATATTGTAGATTCTGTATGGGATGACATTCCTCCAGTTAACCCTATGGGTTCGGAGCGTTGGGAGTTCGCAACACAAAAACCAGAAGCATTGCTTGAGCGGATAATCAAGGCCTCGTCGGATAAAGGAAGCCTCGTTGCTGATTTCTTCTGCGGATCAGGTACCACCCTCGCTGTTGCAGAAAAACTTGGTCGTCGCTGGATCGGCTGCGACCTGTCTCGGTGGGCCATTCATGTCACCCGTAAGCGTTTGCTTGGCATCGAAAACTGCAAGCCATTTGAAGTGCTAAACCTTGGCAAGTACGAACGAAAGTACTGGATGGGCGTCACATTTGGTGAGAAGAAAAAGGACGACCAGCAGATGGTTATCTTCCAGTATATCGCTTTTATGCTTAAGCTATACAGTGCTGAGCCATTGACGGGCATGCAACACATTCACGGAAAGAAAGGCCGAGCCCTGGTACATATTGGAGCAGTGGATGCTCCTGTGACTATTGATGAGGTGAATGCCTGTATAGAAGAATGCCTGGGAGTGGGACAGTCTGAGCTTCACATTTTGGGTTGGGAGTGGGAGATGGGTATGACTCCTTACATTGTTCAAGAAGCAAAGCGACGGGGTGTTAAACTACTCTTGGTGACCATTCCGAGAGAGGTTATGGAGCAGCAGGCGGTTGACAAAGGAGATATTCGGTTTTTCGAGGTGGCACATTTGGATGTGGATATCAAGACAAACGAGAAACGGCAGGTAACTGTGACGCTCACTGACTTTGCCTTCCCTTATTCAGACATGATCCCTGAAGATGTAAGAGAAAAGATCAAGAAGTGGTCGGACTATATTGACTACTGGGCAATTGATTGGAACTTTCAGAACGACACTTTCATGAATGGTTGGGTGGCCTACCGCACTAGAAAGAATAGGAAACTCCCTGTTTCTTCAGACCCACATACTTATGAAAAGCCCGGTACATATACGATCATGGTAAAGGTGGTGGACATTTTCGGTAACGATACCTCACAAACCTTTGAGATAGAGGTCAAATAGCCATGCCACAGCCGGTAATCTCCTATGATAAAGATTTGCCTGAGATCCCCGATCGCCAGCCCTATCTGCCTCCAACAGCTTACCTGCGCAAAAAGAAAGACAAAAAAGATGAGTTCGAAATTATTCAGGGCCGACGTCCAAGTAAGCTCCTCTTGATCAAGAAACTACGTGAAGCAGTGGAAAAGTGGCGTAGTAATGGATACCCAGGAGCCTCAAGTGTTTCTCAGCGTCTCTTTACCTTTTGGTTCGATGAAGATCATTTAGTCGGGACTAGACCCTTCCGGTATTACTTTGGGCAGCGAGAAGCCATTGAAACGCTGGTATATCTTTACGAGATAAAAAAGAACCGGGATGCCAAAAAGCTGATCGACGATTTTGGTGAGATCTTTTATCCAGAAGGAAGCCAGCAACAATTCCCAGGCATGGGAATAACGCATCAGACCACCATGGACGGCAAACGACAGATCCGCCGTTACATTCCTGAAGTAGAGGGGGAGACTATTCAGGATCTGCCTGCCAAAAACCTGCGGCGTTATGCGTTCAAGATGGCTACTGGTAGCGGAAAGACCGTAGTCATGGCCATGGTAATGGTTTGGTGCTATTTTCATAGGAAAATGGTCAAGGGGTCTGATCTTTCCAAAAATTTCCTGCTTCTTGCCCCAAACGTGATTGTCTATCAGCGCCTAGAAAAGGATTTTGCAAATAACCAGATTTTCTACGAACTTCCTCTCATTCCCCCTGAGTGGAAATCACTCTGGAATGTGAAGGTCATTCTTAGGGGTCAAAGTACCGAACCGGATCCCTCTGGTAACCTGTTCTTAACCAATATCCAGCAGATTTATGAATCCCGACAGGTTGAATGGACGCCAGCGACAGCCATAGACGCTTTACTGGGAAAAAAGCCGGTTAAAGACCTAGCATCTCAAGAACGTCCAATGTTGGAACGTCTGCAAAATCTTCCCCATCTTGTCGTTCTAAACGATGAGGCCCATCACGTTCATGATGAAGAACTTCAATGGCACAAAACGCTCATGAGCCTTCACCAGACCTTACCTTCAGGCCTTGCTTTTTGGCTCGATTTTTCAGCAACACCAAAAGATCAAAATGGCACTTATTTCCCCTGGATCATCTGTGACTATCCCTTGGCTCAAGCAGTTGAAGACAGGATTGTTAAAGCACCACTGATAGTACATCAAGTCAATCGACAGGAGCCAGAAAAAGTAACCCGGAAAAATGTTATTGAGGTCTACAGTGACTGGCTGCTTGCAGCTATTGCACGGTGGAAAGAGCATTATGATACCTACAAAGCATTCGGTCAGAAACCGGTTCTTTTCATAATGGCCGAACAGAATAACATGGCGGATGAAATTGGCAATTGGCTCATTTCTACTAAGGAGACTGGTCTAAAGAAAAATGAGGTTCTTGTTATCCATACCGATAAGGAGGGAGAGATCACTAAGAAGGATCTCGAAAAGGCTCGTGAGGCTGCGCGAGATATTGATAAACCAGGAAATAAAATAAAGGTAATTGTAAGTGTCCTCATGCTTCGGGAAGGATGGGATGTTAGGAATGTTACAGTGGTACTCGGACTCCGTCCATTTACATCCAAGGCCAAAATTTTGCCAGAGCAAGCTGTGGGACGTGGCCTTCGCCTCATGAGTGGAATTGGTCCAGATAAAACCCAAACCCTTGAGGTGATGGGGACCAGGGCTTTCGAGGACTTCGTTCGTCAGCTAGAAACCGAAGGAGTGGGAATAAAAACAGTTACAACTCCGCCAAAACCACCTGTTCGCATAGAACCTGTGGCCGAAAAAATAGGCTTTGATATTGTCATCCCCATAACCAAACCGTCATATGCTCGTAACTACAAACGGCTTCATGAGCTTGATCCTTTGTCTTTGGAGCCTGTATATGATCAAGAGGAATTGGAAGAACCTTTACGTATTAAACTCAGAATGGAGTTTGCTACTACAGAAACAGAGGTACATCAAGCAGATATCGCCGCAGGAACTCCTCCTTTGGTTCAAGAGATAATCGCTTCAATAACCAATAAAGTTATCAAGACAGCAAAGCTTACAGGCGTTTTTGACGATCTATACCCAATTGTAAAGAGTTATCTCAGCAGTCGTTGTTTTGGCAGTGAAATCGATTTAGAAAAGCCTGACATTCGGTTAAAATTACGCGACCCTATGTTGCAAGAAGGAATCGCAAAATACCTTGCAAGAAAGATTGGAGAACTCACCGCAGAAATACGACCTATCAAGTTCAAGAGTAAAAACTTCAGACTCTCGGAGACTGCTCCTTTCACCTGGCGGCGCAATCTGCCGTTGCTTTCATGCGATAAAACTATCTTCAACCTTGTTGCCACCTACAATGATTTTGAAAAGAGTTTTGCCCGGTTTCTTGAAAAAGCGAGCGATATCCTACGCTTTGCTTCCCTGGGCACCACAGAGCAGGAGAGCGGGACCTCCTTCCGCGTTGATTATCTGAAGCCAAGCGGAGCAACTGGCTTCTATTATCCTGATTGGGTGGCGGTTCAGCAGATGGATGGTGGAGAGGTAAATTGGATTATTGAGACTAAAGGCAGGGTATGGGAAGGCACAAAGGCAAAGGACAAAGCTATTCGTTTATGGTGTGAGAAGGTAACGCAACAGACCGGCAAACCATGGCGTTATCTCCGTGTCAACCAGACAGAATTTGGCACCGGGGCTTGGAGTAGCTTGACTGAAATGTTAAATCAACTTTCTGGATAGAAATGGAGTGTACAGCATCAAAATCCGAGATAAGAGCCTTGCGGAAGAAAGTTATCCTCTCTTTGGAAAAGCAAGGTTTTCTCTTTGATGGAGATAAGATAAACCTCCCCGCTGACATTGATAAACAGGGGATTCGGCAGCTCCACCAGGAAGCCGTCCAGACGAGAATAGAAAAATCTAAAAGGGGCCTCATTCGGCATGAACCGGAGCTCCTTTCTTACATTGCCGATGGTAGAGAGGTAGATCCTAATAAGATCTCTCCTTTGCTGATTCAGGTTGAACCGGAGACAGAGAACGAACTGCTTTTTCGTTATGCCTCCCTTCACTGGAGCATTCCGGTCTCATCTGGGTATGGAAGGCGTCTGAGATTTCTCGTTTTTGATGAGAGTAACGGGAAACTCATTGGCCTATTCGGATTAGGGGACCCGGTCTTCAGTCTTGCTGCAAGAGATGAATGGATAGGCTGGAATAAAGAACAAAGAAGGAATAGATTGAAACACGTAATGGATGCATTCGTTTTGGGCGCTGTTCCGCCCTATTCCCATCTCCTGTGCGGAAAGCTGGTTGCTATGCTTCTCGCAAGCGACGAAGTGAGAAAGGCATTTAGGAAGAAATATCGGGGAAAAGTCTCCTTGATAAGTCGGAAAAGCTTTGATGGAAGACTCGCCTTGATTACAACCACATCAGCGCTTGGCCGGTCTTCCATATATAACCGGGTGAACTTTAATGGCATGCCGTTGTTTAATCGTATTGGATATACGTCGGGCTCAGGGGAATTTCATTTTTCAAACGGCCTCTATGCTGAGCTTAGCCGATTCGCTGCCCTTTATTGTCAGCCGACGGCAAAACAGGAGCGTTGGGGCATTGGATTTCGAAGTAGGAGGGAGATCGTACGTAAGGTTCTCCCTTTACTCGGTCTTCCCCATGACCTGATCTACCATCAAGTAAAGAGGGAGGTCTTTGCAATACCTCTCGCCATGAATACGAACCAGTTTCTCCGGGAAGAGCATGAGCGGGTAAAGTGGTACCATATGCCGGCCCAAGAGATATTTGAATATTTTAGAGACCGATGGCTGCTTGGAAGGGCAGAGCGGGATTCAAGTTATCGCAAATTTAGACCTTCATCCTATGCATTATGGATGAAGAAAGGGGATTGACTCCATGGGAACTGAAGAGACCCCTTTTGTTGATCTTCCAGCCGCCTTAGTGGAGGAGGTGATCCAGCAAACTGCTGACATAAGCGACATTCTCCTCGACACATTCAAAAGGGTTAAGTCTGATCAAGAGAGTTTCAGAAAAGAGCTTTTGAAGAAGGCTCTTGTGATGAATGAATCTTCCCTCGGTTATCCTCCATTACCGACTACCTGTGGCACTGATGGGTCATATGGAATCGAGAGACTTTTAACTGCGGATTTTGTGGCAGCAGCAGCCGTTGCTGTTGAAGGGCTGAGGCCACCGTCTGAAAAAAGGCACTGGGAGCAACCCAGGCACATCACTTACATGAAGTCTGAAACACATCATCCAGATACAGCTACCGTGGTAAGGGCAATCATGATCGGCTATGAGCTGGTACTGGCCAACAAGGCTCCTCACGAGCTGATCATGATCGACGGATCACTGACAATCCCGATCATCTATTTCAACCAGGCAATAAACAAGGCCCACGAAGCTCCAGAACTTCAGTGTTCAGGGAACTTCATTGAGAACGTCGCTGCCTATCTAGAGGCTTACGCGTCGATTATAAAGTCTGAAAGATCAGACCGGAATTTCGTAGGTTTACCAAAATACTCAACCCGCCGTGAAATTGGAAAAAAGCTGGGATGGCCTCCTCAGTATGACGATAGGGGCATGCTTACATTCCTTCTTAATCCGGGAGAGTTCACCAGGCCCATTGGCATGGAGCAGCCTGACCAGCAGAGATGGCATCTCTATACTAATTACCTGCCGAAGGAAATCCAGGCTCGTGCAAATGAATTGGCTGAGATTATAATCGACAATTTGGAACAAGTTTCCATCATCTATTACAAACCTCACCACTGGATTCCAGCTCTTCGTATTGAGGTTCCAAAGGTCGTCTCAACCAATAAACATAGGCTGGCAAATGTGCTCCAGGGGATCAAGCACCAGTGTGCCACCCCTTCCATGCTGGAACCTTACCCTTTGTATCTGGCTGATAGGACGGTCAAAGCCCTGTCCCGGGCCATTCCGACCTTTCGGCAAGTTACTACCCAAAGGATTTCCGAGAAATACAAAGGGAATATTGGGGAGATCTTCATGGCCATGCATGGCTATCGCAGTGAATCCGGGAGGTAGATATGTCAAACGAACAGAAAGACCTTAATTCAATTCTGGATCAAACCGAACGCTTAGGGGTGGTGGGTTCCCCCTCCTCCAGCTCAGAGCTGGCAATAGATATCCTGGGATCTGCCGTCACCCGAAAATTAGTGGGGGAGCTGGCCCTTTTTCATTTCCTACAGGATAATGCTCCCCACTATGCCCTTGGTCAGATTACAGAAGTGCAGCTTCGCAATATATGGCATGAAGATCCCACAATGAGGAGTCTTATCCGTCAACGGGGATGGGTGGATGCCGTGAGCGAAAGACAGGATACCCACCTCGGAAAAATGGGAGTGAGCGCGGTATTCCAAAAAGGTGGGCCCGCCGGCTATGAGCCAAGCATTCTGGGAACGGTCCCTTCCACCGGAACACCCATACATATCGTCTCAGACGATATCCTTGATGAGCTCCTCCATCCGTATCAAGATCAAATCTTCTATCTTGGTCATGTTTATGGATCAAAGCCCAAACTACCTCTCTGGTTCAAGCATTTTGATCGAGGTCCAGATGGAGCTGGTGAGGCTTACCATATTGGGATATTTGGAAAGACCGGATCAGGAAAATCCGTTCTGGCCAAGATGATTCTATTGGCCTATGCCCGTTATCCCAAGATGGCTCTGCTTGTTATTGACCCACAGGGAGAATTTGCGAGGGATATGAAACCAGGGGGAAGTTCCAGTGAATTCGCCTTGCCAGTCGGGGATATTATAAGGAAATCGGGCAAGCAGATCGTTGTACTAACGGTCCGTAACTTGGTTCTTGACCGATGGGAGCTGTTGGAACAGATTCTTTTTGAGTCTTTATTTTTTGAGCGACTTACTATCCCTAAGAGCGAAAACAGAGAATTGGCCTGTGGTATTTTGGCCGATCGTCTTAAAAAAGCAAAGGTCAAGCTTCCGGATCTTCACCTCAGAAAATCCTTTGACAAGGCTTGGGATCTTCTTGGAGAGGATCGCGTTCAGAGAGTTTTTTATCGGACAGAAGCATCTCGAGCCCGGTTTAAAACAGCGTTAGAAGAAGCTGATCCTGACGAATTTTTTTCACAATATTGGGGGCCTGTTGCAGAACTCTTCCGTGTAGACAGGCCGGGTGCCAAAAGTGTCAACAAAGCTCTGAGCTGGCTGCTTAGCTTGGAAACGGAAAACCGGCCTATTCTAGTTATCGATCTATCTCGGGAGCAGGCCCATGGCCTCTTTTGGAATGAGAGGATTCAATCTCTGGTTATTAAAAGGCTCTTGGATGGGCTTAACCAAACGGCCGAATATTTCTATAAGGAGGGACAAAGCCTCAACGCCCTTGTAGTTATAGACGAAGCTCACCGACTTGCACCCCGTGATCTCCCGAGAGAGGATGAGGCATCTCGAGGAGTTAGGGGAATGCTCATCGATGCGGCTCGGACCACTCGAAAGTATGGACTTGGATGGCTTTTTATAAGCCAAACGCTGTCGAGTCTACACCAAGAAATCCTCCAACAATTACGGATATTTTTCTTTGGTTTTGGACTCGGACTTGGCCAGGAATTCCAATCCCTCAGACAGCTTGTAGGGTCATCCGGTCCAGCGCTTGGCCTTTATCAGTTGTTCAGAGATCCTCATTCCGCTTTCGATGTTACCAGTCGTCAATATTCATTTATGACCATTGGACCGGTCAGTCCTCTTTCTTTCTCGGGAACACCTCTCTTTTTCAATGCTTTTAACACTGTGGAAGCATTCTTGGGAGCCAACAGTCTGAAAGCCAAATGAGAATCCAAAGTGATATTAGTGATATTAGGGACGTCCTTAAATAAGTAAATAACTTTAGAGGGACAGCTTCAGCGTTAATGCGTTTGTACAGGAGAAGCATGGGTTTTCGTTTCTGGAGACG
>QMLZ01000130.1 GCA_003646995.1 Deltaproteobacteria bacterium
AAACCCTTCCCCTTTCACCAGCCCACAATAGTCAAAAAACCTGACACCACCGGATTTTCTCAAGAAGCGGGAGTTTTGGGCCGATATAAGAATATATTGTGATTTCTAAGGTTTAAGTTGATTCTGCGCAGAGGCTTGATTCTTGCACCAGTCTCTTGCAAGCATAGTGTGTCAATTGGAGGAGGAGAAAGGATCAGATGGGACATCTGGCTCACGTGTTAGAAAAGGCTGTATCTGGGATCCTTGGGACTAGGCCCAGCAAAGTGCAGGGCAAGGACGAGAGCATAAGAGGAGGCTTGGATACTGAAACAGGGCTTAAGCTCAGGAGAGCAGAAAAGTTGGTTAATGAGTATGGTATCGCGCTAGAGAAGGCAGGTTACCTGAACAGATTTGAGGTAGAAAACCTTATGGAAAGCGTGGCAGAGGGTAAATACCCGCTTGACGAGGTATGTGAAAGCCTTCGACAGGGGCGGGGGAGGCATCATGATCTCCTTACCTTGAAGTTTAGCGCCTCTTTGCTTCCCTACCCAAAGGACAAGATCAAAGAGGCCATAGAACTCTTGCTGCGTTATGACAGTGACCCAGAGAATATTCGGCTGCTGAGGGAAGGCCTGCGTTACCTGGAATCTTTTGTCTAAGCCCTGGGAGGGTCTGTCGCACTGCTCCCAAACGGTAATTGAGGTAATTGTAGTTAATGTTAGTGAACCCGAAATATACTTCTGAATCTCCCACTGCAAGCCTAGCAGCAAAAGCACCTGAAAACCAGACTAAGCAGGGAAGAGCCCTACGAAAACCCATGCCCCGGGAGGTGAGCTGCGTCAATTTTCGTGGCCTTATTTCCTACCTGCGCAAGACCTACGGTGAAAAGGCTGTTTTTGAGGTCTTTGGCGAATTCATCGAAAACCCTGAATACCTCTTGGCGGACAAATACAATCCAGGTTCAGGGGTTTTGATAAAACTGGAACACCTTACCGATCCTTCCTATTGGATCTCCTATGACCTTGCTCTCCGCATAATGAATAATGTGAGAAAGGTAGTCAATGACCCAGATCCCCTCTTTGCAGCAGGGAAAGGAGCGGTAAAGGAGAGCTTGTCAAAAAGTGTGTTTTTTGTCGCTAGGATTCTTGGGCCGCGGTTAATACTCAAAAGAGCGCAGAAATTTAACTCTCGTTTCAATCGAACAAAGGAACTTGAACTGATGGAGGTCGGTGATGACCACGTTGTACTAAGGTTCAAATATTACCCAGGCTTTGAGGCCTCAAAGGGCATGTGCGATTGGCATCGGGGCATTTATACCGGTGTCCTGGGTTTTGCCGGTTTCAAGCAAGTGGAAATAAAGGAGATATCATGCCGTACAAGGGGTGACAGGGACTGTATTTTCCATGTGTCATGGAGGCCACAAGGGATCCTTGTTTCAGCCCTCAAAGCCGTAATCAAGTCCTCGCTTCAGTGGGCCATAGGAGATTTGGTTGCCGAGTACGACCAATCGGTCCGTGACAGGGACGCGCTTATTGAAAAGCTCACCGAATCCGAGCACAGGTACCGAAGCGTATTTGAAAGCAGCGCAACTCCTACAATCATTGTTGAAGAAGATCTCACTATCTCAATGGCGAACACCGAATTCGAAAAATTAAGTGGTTACTCAAAGGAGGAAATTGAAGGTTCTCTAACCCTTGGAGCCTTTTTTGAGGGAGGAATAGCACGCTCCATACTCGAGCAAACAGAGGAAGAGCGAGGGCAAGAGGATTTCCTGAAACGCGAGTTCGGCTTTCTGGACAAGCAGGGCACCAGAAAGGACGTAATCGTTAAGGTGGGCAAGATCACAGGTGCACAGCGCTACGTTTGTTCACTGGTGGATATCACTTCCAGGAAACGCGTGGAGAAAACCTTGCGAAAGAGCGAGGAAAAGCACCGTACCATTATACAGAGCATTGAAGAGGGGTATTTTGAAACGGATCTTGCGGGTCGTTTTACCTACGTTAATGATTCGTTATGTAGAATTTTGGGCAAGCCAAGGAAAGAGTTAATAGGAACAAGTTACAGGACCTTTGTGACCCAAGAGACAGCCGAAGCCATCTATCAGAGCTTCAACAGGGTTTACAGAACCGGCAGGCCGGTAAAGGTAGCAGAGTACGAGTTTTCCAGGGAAGACGGCACAAAGCTGTTTATCGGGCTTTCAGCGACACTGATAAGAAACCAGGAAGAAAAAGTTATAGGATTTCGTGGCATGTTGCGTGACGTGACGGAGCGGGAAAAGGCGAAGGAAGAGAAAAGAAGGCTGGAGGCCCGGCTAGAGCAGGCCAAGCGCATGGAGGCTATAGGGACTCTGGCCGGGGGTGTCGCTCACGATCTCAACAACATTCTCTCCGGCGTGGTGAGCTACCCGGATCTTCTTCTAATGCAGCTTCCACCTGACAGCCCGATGAGGAAACCCCTAAAAACGATCCAGGAAACGGGTGAGAAAGCGGCCACAATCGTGCAGGATCTATTGACCCTTGCCAGGAGAGGGGTGGCTGTGACAGAGGTGGTGAATTTGAATAAGATTATAAAGGATTATCTGTCCAGTCCGGAGTTCGAGAAACTCAAGGCCTACCATCCTGCGGTTGAGGTGATTACCCGTCTAGACAAGGAGCTTTTGAATCTAAAGGGCTCACCGGTTCATCTATCCAAGACAGTAATGAACCTTGTTTCAAACGGGGCCGAGGCCATGCCAGACGGCGGCACTCTGACCATCACTACCGAAAACCAGTACCTAGAAAAACCGTTGCCCGGTAGCGAATTGGAGCCTGGAGAGTACGTAGTGCTCAGGGTAACCGACACGGGCATCGGTATGAGTGAGGAAGAGAAAGAAAGGATATTTGAGCCGTTTTACACGAAGAAGGTGATGGGACGAAGTGGCACGGGCCTGGGAATGGCCGTGGTATGGGGAACTGTTCAAGATCATCATGGACACATTCAAATTGAGACGGCAAAAGGCAAGGGAACGACATTTACTCTCTATTTCCCCGCTACAAGAGAAGAGATCTCCAAAGAAGAAAAGCACTTGTCGATCGATGAATACATGGGAAAAGGTGAGACAGTCCTTGTTGTTGACGATATAAAGGAGCAAAGGGAAATCGCTTCGGCCATTCTCCGCAAACTGAACTACAAGGTCTATACGGTCCCCAGTGGTGAAGAGGCGGTAAAATACATGAAAGAGCATTCTGCCGACATCTTGCTTCTTGACATGATCATGGATCCCGGAATGGATGGGCTCGAAACCTACGAAAAGATCATAAAGATCCACCCCGGACAGAAGGCCATACTTGTTAGTGGGTTCTCTGAGTCTGACAGAGTCAAAAAGGCCCAGAGGCTGGGGGCAGGCACTTACATCAAGAAACCCTATTCAATGGAAAGACTGGGAATCGCCCTTCGTCGCATCTTAGACAGCCCGGTGGGATAAAATCTTCACCAGCTCAGGGAGTGGTGTCAGACTCTGCTGGTTTCCTTCTTCTGCGTCTGGGTCTTCTTGCCTCTGCTATCTTCTGATATTTGGCCCTAAGCCTCGGCCATATGGTGTAAACATAGAGGGTATTTAATACTGCAAGGCCGAGAATGAAAAACAACGCGATCTTTTGATCCAGCCTGTCCTCTGGCTTGACAGGACCAAAAAGTATCGAGACCGCCACGATACCATAAACCACTATCACCACGATGGGGATAGTGATCCCTCCTTTTATCTTGAAGGACCTTTCAGCACTGGCCTCCTTTTTGCGGAGCCGTATGACACATAATGCCATAACCATATAAATCATGCATTCTGCTGCAGCTATGATCAGGATCATGGACAAAACAAAATGTGTGACAAATCCATATACCGTGATAATCACAGCATATGTGCAGACCACAAGCATCGCCGCCCATGGGGTGGCATACCTCGGATGAAGCTTGGCTAGAAATCTGGGTATGGACCAGTCTCTGGCCATGGCATAAAGAAAGCGCGACGCTGTCATAATACCAGCGTTAAGGGAGGTAAGAGAGGCAAGCAATGCCATTACTATCATAAAGTAAAGGCCAAACTGACCTAGGAGTTTCTTACCGTAAAGTAGGTGGGGTATTGGAAGCCCCTCGGGTTTAAGAACCCATGCTAATTGCTGCTTATCCAGCACAGAGGTCATGGCCGTTGAAAACAAGGCATAAGTGATGGCCAGCAATCCCAGTGAAAGCATCATCCCCTTGGGAATGATTTTAACATCGGTCACCTCCTCAGAAATTGTCACGACCCATTCAAAGGCAATAAAACATGCAATTCCAATTGCGACCGCCTGAATAAATCCATCAAGGCTACCTACTGCTAGGGGCCTTTCAATATGGAAACCTATCCTGTAAAACCCGTAAACCGATACTGCTATTAGGCCAATGAACATGCCGTAAGCGATTATATCCTGGGTCGTTCCCGCTATCTTTATGCCCCTGTAGTTCAAATATAGAAGCACCATTCCAAACGCCACAGCCCACAGCACCGGGGGCATGAAAGTGAACCCTTGCCCCAGGGCTTGGGAAAGCACATATATCTCGGCACCTACTATTGACAGCTGGCCCATTACATACACGCCGGCAATAACAATAGCAGCCCTTTCCCCAAATGCCTTTTCAATGTAAAGTTTTATGCCCGCGGCTGAGGGATACATAGAGTTGAGCTCGGAAAAGCACGATCCTGCAAAGACTGCCATGATTCCCGAGGTAAGAATAGCAATCCAGGCTGAGTTCCCAGCAAGGTAGCTGGCCAGTTCTATGAAGGCCACATAGTTGACTGTAGCCAATGCCATTCCAGCGCCCGTAGAAACAACCGTCCTCAAGCCAAGTGTCCTTCTCAGCTGCGTCATGATCAGACCTCATTCCGAGAAGCAGTTTTCGACATCTCCCTCTAGCTCCAAAACCCTAAATGCCATACCTTACAGCTTATACGTAACGACTTTCGTCTGACGCCCTATACCTTGAGCCCTTCTCCCTTACCTTTTTGCCCAAATCGTTCCTCTTGAGCCCTGACTTCCTTTAAAGATCTATTTATGGCCTCCAGGACAAAGTCCACCTCTTCCTCTTTAATAACCAGGGTCGGCATTATCCGTATTATCTTGGGATTGTTAAATGTATAAATGGTTATTACTCCATTCTTCCTTAGCTGATATACCATCCTGGGCCCTATGCTCTCTTCAGCAAACTCAATGCCGAGCATCAGGCCTTTACCCCTTACGTCGGTTACGATCTCCGGGTACTCGGCTTTCAGTGAGTGAAGGCCCGCCATGAATCTCTCTCCCATGATACGGGCTCGCTCCGGGAGCCCCTCTTTTTCTATGAACTCAATGGCTGCAAGTGCAACAAGACAGGCAAGGGAAGTCCCCCCGAAGGAATTTATTATCACAAATGGGTGAGTCATGAGAAAATCGCTAATTTCTTCGGTAAATACAGCGCATGATATGGGATAGAGCCCGCCAGACAAGGACTTGGCAAGTACCATGATATCCGGGGCGACTCCGCTGTGCTCGGCGCAGAACATCTTGCCGGTGCGCCCGAAGCCCGTTTGTACTTCGTCAAAAATCAGCAATATTTCTTTTTCATCGCAGAGTTTGCGCAATTGCCTGAGATACTGATCATCGGCAGGTCGTATTCCCCCTTCACCCTGGACAGGTTCGAGAAGTACTGCCGCGGTATCGTCATTAATTGCATCCTTCACAGCCTGGATATCATTAAAGCGGACATGGGTATATCCTGGAGCAAGAGGCTCAAACGGTTTCTTGTAAACATCTCTGCCTGTAGCAGGAAGGGCAAACCCTGTGACACCATGATAGCCATTTTCCATGCAGATAATCTCGGTCTTGCCTGTGTGTCCCCTGGCAAGCTTCACTGCTACTTCTATAGCCTCCCCGCCCCCGCAGCAGAACAGGGAATATTTCAGGTTTCCAGGGGTGATATCTGCCAGCTTTTTGGCAAGAAGCGCCCTCTCCCTCAAAATGCTTATCCAGCCTCCCATGTCATAATGGTCCAGGGCTTTTTTGAGGGCCTCTACAACATCCTTGTTGTGGCGACCAACGTTGAAGATGCCTGCACCCGTCACACAGTCTATGTACTTTTGTCCTGACACATCCCAGACACATGCACCTTCCCGCTTGCCTTCAATAATGTCCAGGCTGGCATTCTTGAACATCCTGAGGGCAAAGGGGTTTACATGCTCCCGGTAATAATGCTCAGTCTGTTGTCTTATCTTCTCCGGGTCCTTTTCAGCCAAAATTTCATCTATCACAGACATGTCACACCTCTGGCCATATGATTGCAGTAATGGCATCTATCCGCATTATGTCCTCCTGGCTGCCCTTTACCTTTATTTCGCCTTTAAGGTACTTTTGTGTTGGATTTATATCACCCCAGAACATGTCACAGAGTGTCTCGCTGTCGGCCTCTATGATAACGTCAGGGGTGCCTTGGGTGCCTGTTTCGTTTTTTGTAATTTCTCCCTCCACCACAGTCATGGTAAAGGCATCGCCTGTGTCCGTGGCCTTGAAGTGAAGCACCTTTGACCAGTCCCGCTGCATTCTCCGCAACCGCTTGTTGTTGTTACATTGTTGCTTAAAATCTTCTAATGCTTCCATGATTTCATCAGATGTAGCCATGCGAAACACCTCCCGGATAAAGTTATGAGTTATGAGTGAGCTAGAGTTAGGAGTTATAACCAACGGTCAACGGTGAACAGATAACGGTCTTCCTAGTATTTCTCAATTCCTCCCTGCTTCATTATCTCTGCCATGGACTTGTCTAGGGCATCTAGGATCTCGTCTACCTGCTCTGGCTGTATTTCAAGGATAGGCATCAACCTCATAACCGAGGGTTCGTTTCCAGTGTATATGGCCAGCACGCCATGTTGAGCGAGCTGATAGCTCATCCTGGGGCCAATGGAATCATTGGTGTACTGCAGCCCCATCATGAGACCCTTGCGCCGAACCTCCAAAAGAAGCTCAGGATACTTTTTCAACAGTTCAGCAAAACCTTGTTGAAACCTCTCTCCCATTTTTGCTGCATGCTCTGGCAAATTGTGCTCAATGATATAGTCAATGGTTGCCATACCAACAATGCAGCCCAGGTCAGACCCACCGAAGGTGGAAAGGTGAATAAAGGGATGGGCCATTAGGAAATCATTCAATTCCTCCCGGTAGATGGCAGCAGATATAGGATAGAGGGTGCCTCCTAGGGATTTACCCAAAGTCATGATGTCGGGAACCACTCCGGAATGCTCACAGCAAAACATCTTGCCTGTTCGGCCAAATCCTGTCTGTATCTCGTCAAAAATCAGGACGATCTCATTGTCGTCGCACAGGCGTCTTAGACCTTGAAGGTATTCATCTGTTGCAGGATGAATTCCCCCTTCTCCTTGCACTGGCTCCACAATGATTGCGGCAGTATTATCTGTTACAGCGGTTTCCATTGCCTCAAGATCATTATAAGGGACGTGTTTGAACCCAGGAACCATGGGGTTAAACGGCTTACGGTATTCTTCGCGGCCGATTGCTGCCAGGGAAAAACCAGTATGGCCGTGGTAGGCCTTGATGGTTGAGATGATCTCTGTCTTCATGGTAAATCCCCTGGCCAGTTTTATGGCAAAGTCATTGGCCTCTCCGCCCCCTGTGCCGTACATTACGTATTGGAGGTCTCCGGGTGTTATTTCAGCCAGTTTCTTGGCAAGGTCGGCCTTGGGTTTACTGCAAAGTAAAAATACACCCAGGTCATATTGGTCCAGTGCCTCCTTGAGGGCCTTTACTACCTGAGGATTCCTCCTTCCCACATTAAAAGAACCTGCGGAAGTGATGCAGTCGATGTATCTTCTGCCCGAAGCATCCCATACATATGGCCCCTCACGTCTGGTCTCAATAATGTCCAGGCCTGCGTTGCG
>QMLZ01000131.1 GCA_003646995.1 Deltaproteobacteria bacterium
GTACCTTTTGGCGAGCATACGTACCTTGTTTGTACTCGACCTGTAACATTGGTATCGGCATGTACTATAGGAGAGAAAAGAGAAAAAACGTCTTTTTGTGACGGATCCATGGTGGTACCGTTGCTCCAATGAAAGTAATCAAACGGAAAGCAGCGACGGTTATAACACGAAAGAAAGGTACCTTACGGGCCTCCACCAGGGCAGGGAGGCTATGAGAGTCGAAAGCACTCCCCGGAAAGGGACTACCTTCTATCTTGACATGAACCCTACGTCCGGATTAGTAATGGGTTGAAATACATTTCACGGAGGAAATCATGCCTGATATTTTGATCTTTTCACGAATCCGCTCGACATTTGTGGAACACGTGGAAGAAAACCGGCTCCGTGCCGTGTGCCAACTAAACGATACCTTGACCGAGGCCACTGTAGAGGTGCTTGTGAAAATCCCCGAACTGGAAATAGTGGATGCCAAGGCCGGCATTGTGAGGGCTGTGTCAAGGCCTAAGGAAGACGAGACACAATTGGCAAAAAAGGTCATAGGGATAAGGATCGGCCCTGGAATGAAAAAGATCATCAGGGGCCTTATTGGTGAAGGAGACGAGACCAAGCAACTGGCATTCATGATAGAGGAATGCTGTAATGCGGTGATTCTATCTTTCACCAAGGACGTCCTGCTTCAAAGGCCGGAAGACAAAAGAGGAAAGAGGGATTTTTACAGAAACATGGTTAAGGAAAACATAAGGCTTTATAACCGCTGCGCCGCCTTTGCTCCAGGCAGCCCCCTTGTAGAGGGAATTGAACCACCGACCTAACCCATGGCTTTGGCGAAAAGACAACTCGAATGGTACATGGAGAGTTTAGAAATATGATCAAGTTTATGAGAAACAAATTGGTTAGAATCCACCAGATTGACAAAGACCACCTGGAAATTCACGGGATGCTGGCTGATGATATTTATGAGCTGGAGCTGGACGTCGTGTTCAAAAAAAGCACTCTCGAGATAGTGTCCATCGAGGGGAGGTGGAACCGGTGGACAACCCCTGAATGCCCCCGTGCTATCCCATTCCTGCAAGAGGCAGTCGGTCTCAGAATGGGGAAGGATTTCTCAGAAAAGGTCAAGAAAATGGTGGGCAGAAAGTCATGCCGCCACTATGCCAATCTGCTTCTGGAGTGCTGTCATGCAGCCAGGGAAGCCGTTTTGCATGTTATAGGTGAAAAGGTAGAGACCGCGCAGCACGGATCATCTCCGGCCGAGGAAAAACCCGAAAAACCATCCAAGGCGGTGGAAGTACCCAAGGAAGAAATCCGAACCACACCTACCAAGGCAAAACAACGTTTCTCGGGTTGCATCATAGATCTCCACGTCCACACGACCCCAGCATCCCCTTGCAGCTCCGCACCCATAGATGGCCTCATTGCAGAGGCTAAGCGCATAGGTCTTCATGCCTTCTGCCTTACGGACCATGACTATACGTGGTCCAAGGCCGATGTAGAGGCCCTCATGGAACAATATAACTACCTCCTGTTGAGGGGAAATGAGGTGACCACAGACCAGGGCCATATGTTGGTTTTCGGCCTTGAGAAGAAAATAGACCGGCTTATAAGGCTTGAGGAACTAAGAGAAGAAGTCAACAGGGTCAAGGGCTTCATAATCGTCGCCCATCCATTCAGGGGTTTCCTCACCTTCGGGGTCGGACAACTGGGCTTGACACCCGACAAGGCAAAAGAAAGGGCCCTGTTTAAGCGGGTTGATGCAATAGAGGTATTGAATGGAAAAGTTACCAAAAAGGAAAACGCCTTTGCAAGGGAAGTGGCCCAGAGCCTTGGAATGCCCACAACCGGCGGAAGCGACGCCCACGAAGTTGATGAAATCGGTCAATTTGCCACCAGATTCGAATCCTTGATCAGGGACGAAAAGGACCTCTTGGAAGCATTACATGACGGAGCCTTCTCACCCGTAGCATACAAAGAAGAAAGGGGGATAAAGTAGTGGCAATCGAAAAACCAAAAAGAAATTGGGAAAAAATTATAAGGCGAATGGAACTCCTCATGCGTCTGAAGTCATTTCCCGTGGCCTTCAAGATGCTTGAAAAGAAAGAAGACCTGGACAATATCCCGTTCCTAAGAAGGTTGGACAAAAAGCTGACCCTTTGCCAACTGATAACACTGGTCCGAAACTTCGACTGGACGGTAGGGGCAGAGCCTAGCGACTTTATGGCCCCTACCTGCCCTTCCATAATCGGCCTCTCAGACCTGCCTGAAGTTTACAAGGACGGGACATTCCGCAGTATTGTGTGGGTGAAGACCAGGGAAGACGGCAAAAAATACGAGGCGGCGATTCCCCGTATCCCCCTGGGAAAATACGAGGCTGTGGTCCTGGCTCCCTTGGTATACAATCCATTCGAACCCGACATCGTGCTCATATATGCGAATCCGGCACAGATGATGTTGCTGATCAATTCCCTCCAGTTTGAAAACTACGAGGTTATGCAGTTTTATTGTGTGGGCGAGTCCTCGTGTTCAGACGCCATCGCTCGTTGCTACCTCACGAGCAAGCCATCTCTGACCATTCCATGCTATGGCGAGCGGAGGTATGGGCATGCCCAGGACGAAGACCTCGTGATGGCCATACCGGCTGACATGATGGAAAAGGCGCTTAGGGGGATGGAAAGCCTTTACAGGCGGGGGATCCGCTACCCCATAAGTTATGCGGGTGCGGAGCAGGATCTCACCGCAGCATTTCCGATGTCTTACGGTAGCTTGGACCAACTTGAGGCTGTAAGGGGAAAAGACAACCGTCTGCTGCTGGGGGTGACAGGGGGAATTGCCAGCGGCAAGACCACTGTGGCCAACATGCTTGCCGAATTAGGGGCGCCCATCATTGACTTTGATATATTGGCAAGGAAGGTTGTTGAGCCGGGAAAACCAGCATGGCAGGATATTGTTGACTATTTCGGCAAGCAGGTTCTTAATGAAGACCGCACCCTTAACCGAAAGAAGCTCTCTGAAATCGTGTTTGCAGATCTCGAAAAAAGGAAAAAACTGGAAAGTTTCACCCACCCCAGGATACACGAGGAATTTGTCAAGGAGGTGAACAGAATAGCCGCTGAAGACCCCGACGCCATTATTCAAGTTGTTATACCCCTGCTGATTGAGCTCAACCTCCAGTATATATTTCACAAGTTGCTTGTGGTGTATATCCCGTACGAAAAACAGGTTGAGCGACTGATGGAACGCGACGGCATATCAAGGGAGCAAGCGGAAAACATCCTAAAAGCTCAGCTCCCCATAGACGAAAAGGTAGGGTACGCGGACTTTGTAATCCACAATGAGGGCTCCCTTGAGGAAACCCAGGAGCAAGTTCGTGAGTTGTGGGAAAAACTCAAATCCATCCAGAAAGGGAGGATTCAAAATGGCTGAGCCGTTGTTAAACCTGGAACCCGTTGACAAAGTGGAAATCTTGACACTTATGGACAATTACACTGATGTCCTACTACCGGGGTCTGACATCGTACAGAGGCCACCGCTTGCCGTGGGAGGACAGATCCCCACCACTACGGTGGTGGCCGAGCATGGACTTTCTCTGCTCGTGACCGTTCACAAGGGTGACCTGAGTCACACGGTGTTGCTTGACACAGGATGGACCGCCATGGGCGTGATACACAACATGAATGTACTGGGCATTGATCCGGAAAAAATCGAGACCATAGTCTTGAGCCACGGGCACATGGACCATACCGGCACCCTCGTGCCCATTCTTGAACGCATCAGCCATCCAGTAGACGTGGTCCTTCACCCCCATGCCTTGCTGTCACCCCGATACCTCCAGATACAGGATGGAGCCAAGCTGCTTTTTCCCAAAACGCTGGCCGACAATGCCCTCCGATCCAAGGGAGCAGAGTTAGTGTGGTCGGAAAAGCCCACGCCAGTAGCTGACTCAATGGTAGGGGTTACGGGCCAAGTAGAAAGGGTAACGGGATTTGAAAAGGGGCTGCCCAACGCCATGATGGAAAAAGACGGCAAGGTGGTCCCTGATCCGATACTGGATGACCAGGCAATGGTTATCCATTTGAAGGACAAGGGCCTTGTGGTGGTTGCCGGGTGTAGCCATGCGGGCATAATAAACACCCTGCTTTACGCAAGAAAAATAACCGGCATCCAGAGAATTTATGCGGTCTTCGGCGGGTTCCACCTTTCCGGGGCCGTCTTTGAGCCCATCATCGAAGACACGCTCAGGGAACTCAAGCAAATGGACCCGGCAGTCCTGGTTCCCATGCACTGCACCGGCTGGAAGGCACTTCACCGTTTTGAGGAGGAGTTTCCACAGTCCTTTGTGCTAAACAGCGTGGGTACCAAGTTTACCCTTACGTCTTAGATTACCCCCTATCGCTTAGAGACTGCAAGGCAAGGAACAAGGACTGGGTGGCGGAGCGGCCGTGTCCCTGTGCCTTTACGGCTACGTAAAGTTGATGGATGAGCGACAAACCGGGAAGCGAAAGCCCGGCAGCATTGGCCTCCCGCAGCGCTATTTCCATATCCTTGACAAAATGCTCCACGAAAAAACCGCTTTTGTAATCTCCCTTCACTATTCGTGGGGCCAAGTTGTTAATGGACCAAGATCCACCGGCCCCGCCTCCCACTACCTCGATGACCTTCTCCGGATCCAAGCCCTGTTTATAAGCATACAAGAGGGCCTCTACCATTCCTATCATGGTCCCTGCTACTGAAATCTGGTTGCAGGCCTTTGCATGTTGGCCTGTCCCGGGCCCTCCCATGTATGCAACCCTCTTGGCAAAAAGCCTGATCACCGGTAACACTTCTTCATAAGCATTCTCGTCGCCCCCTACCATAACAGACAACGTGCCCTGTTTTGCACCTATGTCGCCCCCGGTAACGGGCGCATCTAAGGCCTTTATTCCCCGTGATTCTGCTGCCTTTGCTATCTCTTTCGCCAAGGTGGGTGTGCTTGTCGTCATGTCAACCATGATCTTACATCCGGCGGCAGCGGAAAGGACCCCTTTTTCCCCCAGATATACCTCTTCCACGTCTGCAGGAAACCCAACTATGCTGAAAACTATCTCTGCACTCTCTCCTACTTGCGCGGCAGAATCACACCACAGGGCACCATCCCTGAGCAAGGGCTCGGCTTTCTCTTTGGTGCGGTTGTAAACGAATAGTTGGTGTCCCCCTTTCTGAACATGGGCCGCCATCGGCCCTCCCATGACCCCAAGCCCAATCCATCCTATTTTCATGGCGCGCCACCCTCCTTCCTATTCCAAACGTTCACCTCTTGCCTGAATGGATACCACGGCATGGGCCATTGAGGAAAAGGCCCAGCCGCGGCAACTCCGAAATGTCGGCAATCCAATCGGATTAGAACAATAGGAAGGGCTAAAATCAAGCCAAAAAAGCCGTGCTATTCCACTGTCACACCCTTCGGCGGAGCGGGTGCAGTAGTGTCGCGGGTGTAGGTGACAGTAAGGCTCCTGGTTGTCTCGTTACCCGCCGAATCTACCGCGGTTACTGTTATTACGTTGTCTCCCTCGGCCAGTGATATGGATGAAACGGACCAGTTCGTGGTTCCTATGGCCGTTCCACTTCCACCCCTTGAATTGGACCACCTTACCTCTTTTACCCCAATGTTGTCCTGGGCGGTTCCCGCAATATCAACAGTGGGTTGATCAGTTTCATAGGTAGCTCCGGAGGTGGGAGAGGTAATGGTGAGGGAAGGCGCATGAGTATCCTCAATCGTTTTAGATACTTCCTCGGAAAAACCGCTCTCATTCCCAGAGGTATCAACAGCCGTAACAGCAAAATAATAGGTTTGGCCTTCTTCGAGACCCGTAATGGTGTAACTGGTCACGTTGCCCACGCTGATGGGGGCACCGTAACTCCTGCTCTGCTTCCCGTAGTAGATTCTGTACTCCTTAAGGTCCGGCTCGGTGTTGGCCTGCCATTTAACTGTTGCTGAGCCGGCTACAGCGTTTGCCGGAAACGTGAATAAAATTAATAGGGGCAGCACTGCAAGTAATGGCAAAAAATGATACTTTTTCATAATTACCTCCAGCATTTGCTTTGTTACATGCCCAACGAACCAATCGGGGATTTTTCCACCAACTGTGCAAGGCATATGCCGGTTGCTGGAGCATACGGTTTTTAATAGTTCCAACAGCTTGATATTGCAATAATTATCCCGTGTAGGAATATGCCATGGATAGGTCTTGGCAATAGCGAAGAATCACGATCTGTCTATTTTTTTTGCTCTCGTGTTTTCCATTTTGTATACGCCGGGGGAAAGGGGTAGGCGGCGGGGTCAAGGATTCCGGGCGTACTTGAATTGATAGTAGTAATAGAGCACCTTTCGAACAAACCGTTTTGTTTCCGCAATGGGAGGAACTCCTCCACAGGCCTCTACCTTGCGGGGCCCGGCATTGTAGGCCGCAACCGCTAGGACAATGTCGTTGTCAAACCTGGCAAGCAGCTCTTTTAGGTAACACACTCCACCCTCAAGGTTATCCCTTGGAGAAAACGGATTTTTCACCTTGAGCCGCCTCGCTGTCTCTGGCATGAGCTGCATCAGTCCTATTGCGCCCTTGCTGGATACCGCCGTTCGGTCATACAGGGACTCAGCCATCACAACGGCCTTGACCAGCGCCTCTTCGACCCCGTACTTTTTTGATACCGAGTGGATTAGCGGCACGTAAGATGCCAAATAAAGGTCCCTGTCTTGCAAAGGCTCACGGCTGCCCCGAAAAGCACGGCGGGCGATCTTAGTATCAGGGAAATGCCAGCGCCCTTCTTTGTCTTGATAACCGTATATCTCGGCCCACGAAACGGCAGAGGCAAACACCAGGCAGGCAATCACCACCAGTGCCAGAATAAACTTTGCTCTGTCTACTGTTGTATCCATCTTCCTTTATCGGCTTTCCCTTTTTCCCCTCTAACCTGGTTTTTGGTAAGAACAGAAAGAAGCCTGATCATCTCCCTGTTTTGCTCTATCACCTTGTCGTATTTCCTGAGCAAGTCATCGTACTTAGCCAGAAATTCCTGGTTTTGGCGGTACAGGAGCCCGATGGCCTTGGTGATATACATTGTGCCCAAGGCGGTCTGCTCAAGTTTGTAATCCGTGTTAACGGAGCTATACCTTGACGGTGGCTTGATGGCATTGTACTCCTTGTCGAAGCTCGCCATTAGCTCATCAAAAGGATCGCCTGCCATGGCCAAAAAGCCAAAAAACACTAAAAAGACAACGATCATAAAAGCAAAACTTTTTTTCATTTCAGCCCCTCTCCTCTTGTCGGTACGTTGCCGTCAATATGTTTTTGGCACTACTTTTTCTTTGCGGGTGCGTTGGTCTCAGGTTCATAGACGAATTTCCAATCCTGGTAGGTCCTTGCCTTTTCAAAACCTTGATACTCCTCTGGAAACTGACCGATTTTGATGGGTTTCTCCTTGCTCTTGCTGAACACGCCCTTTATGTGTCCCTTGCCATCCAACACCAGGCCCCACTGGCCATCATCGGTCATTGGATCCCTGTAAAGCCTCCTCAAATGCCGCACCACCTTCATGTACCTGGGGTCCCTCAGCAAGTCATCCAGTCGGCTGGGATAGGATTTGGCGCGGCCCGACGGGGCCCGCTCATAGTACGAACCAATTGCCTTGCGGATTTGGTCCCCCCTGAACAGCAGCTCCGCCTCCTTCTCACGCCGCACAGTAGTGCTCCAGTAGGTGCTGGCCGCTGTAATCGCGATGCCGGTCACCACCAC
>QMLZ01000132.1 GCA_003646995.1 Deltaproteobacteria bacterium
TATCGGTGAAAGGACCAAAGAAGAGATAGGAATCCAGACGTGGCGTGCCGGAGATATAGCGGGCGAGCATACAGTGCTGTTTGGAGGAATAGGCGAAAGGCTAGAGTTGATACATAGGGCCCACAGCCGAGATAATTTTGCACGCGGTGCTGTGAGGGCCGCACTATGGGTAGTTAACCAGCCCACAGGCCTTTATGATATGCAGGATGTGCTCGGGCTGAAGGAGAGATATAATTCTGATGTGAGGAAGGCTTTGAGATGAGTGATTTTCTTGAGAGAGCGGAGCGTTTGAAAAGGTTGCCGCCATATCTTTTTAAGGCGATAGATCAGAAAAAGGCAGAGGTAAGGGCTAGGGGGGTTGACATTATTGACCTCGGTGTGGGAGATCCTGACATCCCAACACCACCTCACATTGTGGAGGAGTTGAAGCGCGCGGCTGAGGATCCCGCCAATCATAAGTATCCTTCCTATTCGGGGATGGCTGAATACAGGGAGACGGTGGCCGATTGGTACAAGAGGCGGTTCCAAGTTGATTTAGATCCGGACAAAGAGGTTGTATCCCTCATAGGGAGCAAGGAGGGAATCGCTCATTTTCCCTTGGCATTTGTAAACCCCGGCGAAGTGGTTTTGATCCCTTCTCCTGCCTATCCGGTTTACGGGATTTCCACTATCTTTGCCCATGGTGAACCGTATCCAATGCCCTTGACCGAGGCCAACAACTTTTTGCCTGACCTGGACTCCATTCCTACGGAGGTTCTTAACAAGGCAAAAGTCATGTTCCTAAACTACCCTAACAATCCCACATCGGCCACAGCGGATAGAGGGTTTTTTGAGAAAGTTGTGGCTTTTGCCAAGAAGCATCAGATTATTGTATGCCATGATGCAGCATACACTGAAATGTCCTTTGACGACTACAGACCACCAAGTTTCCTCGAGACAGATGGGGCCAAAGAGGTTGGAATTGAGTTTCATTCCCTGTCCAAGACATACAACATGACAGGATGGAGAATTGGTTTTGCGGTAGGTAACCGTGAGGCCGTAAGCGGCCTGGGGGCGGTGAAGACCAATATTGACTCCGGCGCATTTCAAGCGATTCAACTAGCTGCCATAAAGGCCCTAACTGGGCCCCAGGACTGTGTAGAACAAATGAGGAGCATATACCAGGAAAGACGCGATCTGATGGTCAAGGGCCTCAGGGAAGCGGGTTTTAAGCTTAGCAAGCCCAAGGCCACATTCTACCTGTGGGTCAAGGTACCGGAGGGTTATAGCTCTGCGGAATTTGCCACTAGGCTAATTGAGGAGGCGGGTATAGTGGTGACACCCGGTAACGGATTCGGTGAGCCGGGAGAGGGGTATTTCCGCATAGCCCTTACTCAAAGTAAGGACCGCCTTCAGGATGCAGTGGAAAGGATAAAGAAAATAAAACTATAGGGTTTGGGTGGACTGAAACAGGGTGTATCAGGGCCAAGAGGGAAGCAAGCAGATCACTTGAGGCGGGTGAGCGCATACATAGGGATTGGGTCGAATCTAGGTGATAAACGTTCCTACTGCCTGCGCGCAATAAAAATGATGCAGCAGTTGAAGGACACCGAGGTTATGACCACGTCCCGATTTTATAAGACCGAGCCAGTAGATGTGGAGGATGAACAGGACTGGTACCTCAATGCGGTGGTGGTGTTGAAGACGGCATTGAAACCCAGGGAACTTATGGCGGGGCTTTTGATCATTGAAAGGGAACTGGGTAGGCAGAGAAAGAAAAGGTGGGATTCCAGAACCATTGATCTGGATATCTTGTTGTTTGGGGATCTTGTGATAAATGAAAAAGATCTGAAAGTACCTCATCCCAGGCTTCACTTAAGGCGGTTTGTCTTGGTGCCGTTGGCCGAATTGGCCCCAGACCTGGTACACCCTATACTTAATGAGACAATAGCTGATTTGCTCGACAAGTGCCCCCAGGAAGGGCAGGGCGTGGTTGTATTGGAGAGTTGATCAATGCGGCTCATAATTTTGGCCATTCTTTTGTATGTGTTGTACCGTATTGTCAAGAACTACATAAACAGGCCAAAGACGATAAACCGCGGGGAAGGATTCCCGAAGGTGAGCGATATGGTACAGGACCCGGTTTGTAAGACCTTTATTAGGGCCAAGGACGCTGAAACCAGGGTTATTGATGGACAGGTATACCATTTTTGTAGCAAAGAGTGTGCTGCGCGTTTTGAAGAGGAGCGGGCAAGGAAAAATTAGGAATCAGACAATATTAGGGTAAGGTTTGGCTTTGAGGTTGAAACGATTTTGTCAATCAGGAGGAACCAAATGAAATTCTTTATCGATACGGCGAACCTGGATGAAATAAGAAAAGCGAATACTCTGGGTCTACTTGATGGAGTGACAACCAACCCCACGCTGATAGCCCGTGAAGAAAGGCCGGATTTCAAGGATCTTCTGAGGGAAATCTGCAGCATTGTTGAGGGGCCGGTAAATGCTGAAGTGGTGAGTCTGGATGCCGATGGAATGATAAGAGAAGCAAGGGACCTGGCAAAGCTGGCCGACAACATAGTGATAAAGATACCACTGATTGAAGAAGGGCTAAAGGCGGTGAAGGCGCTGGCAGCCGAAGACATAAAAACCAATGTTACTTTATGCTTTTCACCCCTTCAGGCCTTGATGGCTGCAAAGGCGGGAGCAGCATATATCAGCCCGTTTGTAGGTAGGCTGGATGATATAAGCCACCTTGGAATGGATCTTGTGCAGCAGATAGTGTCCATTTATGAAAACTATGGATATGACACAGAGATTATCGTGGCAAGTATTCGTAACCCTGTTCATGTGCTTGATGCAGCATTGATGGGAGCTGATATAGCCACGATCCCTTTCAAGGTGATGCAGCAACTCATTAAGCATCCCCTGACCGACATAGGATTAAGCAAGTTTTTGGAGGATTGGAAGAAATTGGGATAATGCCTGTTAGGTCTCGATGTGGAGGCGTTTTGGTTGTTTTTACCTTGGCTGTGGTATTTTCAGCCTCCTTATGCCGTGGTGATATATATAGATTCAAGGATAAAAACGGGGTCTGGCACTTTACCAATGTAAAAGATGATAGCAGATACAAGTTGTATATTAGGACAAAGAAAACCACTCCCCGCGCTTATATCAAGAAATATGAGGAAATCATCCAACATGCAGCCAGGGAATTTCATGTTGATTCCTCCTTAATCAAAGCCATAATAAAGGCAGAGTCGGACTTTGATCATCGGGCCGTCTCCCACAAGGGGGCACAAGGGCTTATGCAGCTGATGCCGGATACGGCGGATGAACTCCAGGTTCAGGATCCCTTTGATCCGGAGGAGAATATTTATGGTGGCACGCGGTACCTGAGCCGTTTGCTTAAAAGGTTTGGCAACAACGTGCGACTGGCAGTCGCGGCATACAATGCCGGGCCTGAACTCGTGGAACAATCGGGGGGTATTCCTCCTGTGCCGGAGACGAGGCGTTTTGTGGAAAAGGTCATGAGATATTATCGCCACTTCAAAAAATTCAAATAAGTTCCCCCGGACTTACTATCCTTTGACCATGCGGCTGGGCAGGGGATGAGCCTGGGCAGAGGGGGTGGCGACGCGTTGAGGTTGGGCAGCACTGGCTAGAGGCAAGGATGAAAGGAGAGCCCACCAGAGGGATTTCAAGGGTCCCTAACATATTGACTTTTGTCAGAGTGGCCATTATTCCGCCTGTGGTTATCTTGCTATACTTTCCGGGGCGAATACCTAGCCTTCTAGCAGGTATTTGCCTCGCCCTGGCCTTTGTGACCGATATTTTGGATGGTTTTTTCGCTCGCCGGTATGAATCTGTAACCACCTTCGGTAAATTTCTTGATCCCTTGGCGGACAAGATCCTTGTTACGGTGACCATGATCATGCTTATCCCGCTTGAGAGGATCCCTGTGTGGATGGTTATCGTCATAGTGGCAAGAGAACTTGCGGTTACAGGCCTTAGGGGTGCGGCTGTAAGGGAAGGAATCGTTATTGCAGCACGCTCATTGGGCAAATACAAGACCATATTCCAGAGCATCGCGCTGGTGGGGCTTTGTATCCACTATACCTACTTTGGTATCAATTTCCATGAGTTAGGCATTATAGTCCTTTGGGTCGCATTGGTTTTGACCATTTGGTCTGGATGGGATTATTTCCGACAATTCAGCAGGAGGGTCTTTTCGCCAAACGGTCCAGATGTCAGACTTCCCTAAGGGTTTTCATTCTGGATTTTCTATTGACAAAATTCGTTTGGGAAGTAAAATAATATAAAAATGAGCGGGAATAGCTCAGTTGGTAGAGCCCCACGTTGCCAACGTGGTTGTCGCGGGTTCAAGTCCCGTTTCCCGCTCCATTCCTTTGAGGCGGCATAGCCAAGTGGCTAAGGCAGCGGTCTGCAAAACCGTTATTCACCGGTTCGAATCCGGTTGCCGCCTCCAATTATTTTAAAATTTAAGGGCTGGCCTCGAAGGCCAGCCCTTTTACTTTTTTGGTATTCTTTTCTTCGTGGGGGTTTGCAAAAAGATGCTCCATCTAATTATCTTGCCTTGCGCCATCCCTGTTCTTGGAAACGTCTCTCCCTGTCTTTTCCCCAGCGTTTCATCACTTCCAGGTAGGCGGCCATATCTGTTTTGGCAAGTTTTATCAACTCGCTTCGCTCGCGATTTCTGGTTTCTACGTCATCGGGTGTGATCCCTGCCCATGTGGCAAAGCCATTATCAAACACCCATTCAGCGGTGATGGAATCTGGTGAGATTTCCATAGTCGGCGCATGAAGCCTAACCTCTTCCATATCAAGCTCCAATACCCATCCATTGTCCCAAACCCTGTTCTCCGCGTTTTTATCGATTCCTTGGCTACACTCCGGACAATAGAGCTTAGACAGCGATTTCTCTGTTAAAATATTCCTTCCAAAGAAAATGTCTGCAGAATTCTTTCCACACTCACAATGCATCTTGTAACTCTGACACATCTTGTTTCTCCCTTCGTAAAAGAATCAGGATGCCTCTTGCCTCAAGGCTGTTTGTTAATCTTATACATAACTAGCGCTATTCAATGGCTCGGCACGAGAAAATCGCTCGCTGGGATGTGGCCGGACCTTAATGCCTTGGCGCTTCCAATTCTTCTATGAGCTGCTCAAGTTCGGATTTGGTGAGGTAGTACCTTTCGTGGCAAAATTCACATTTTGCCTCTGCACCCCCTTGTTCCCTTATCAACTTCTCCACTTCTTCCTTACCCAGCGATAAAAGAGCTTGCTCCACCCTTTCTTTGCTGCAACTGCACTTGAAGGTGAGATCTCTCCGTTCCAAGAGCTCAAAAGGTATATCAGCGAATATGAGGCTTATGAGATCCTCGGGCTTTTTGCCTTGGCGAAGGAGATCGGTAATAGCGGGCAATGCGTTGATTCGGTTGATCAACTTCTCTATGGTCTGGTCATCTTGAGGGGGAAATGATTGTATCAAGAACCCGCCGGCAACACCTACACTTCCATCTGGTTCAACGTAGACACCGAGTCCAACGGCCGAAGGTATTTGTTCGGACTCCGTAAGATAATAAGCCATGTCCTCCGCCACTTCGCCCGTATAGATCTTTACAACGCCAGTGTAAGGCTCCTTGAGGCCAAGATCCTTGATAACAGTGAAAGTGCCAGATCTTCCGATGGCACCGGAGACATCCAATTTTCCATTCTTGCTTGGGAGGTTAACCAGGGGCTCAGCAGTATAACCTCTAACTTCTCCGTTACTAGTGGCTTCGGCTATTACCTTTCGTAAGGGACCTTCGGAATCAAACCTAATAACAACTCTTTGCCTGGTTTTTAGCAGTGCACCCATAAGAGCGGCGGCAGTGAGAACCCTTCCGAGTGCAGCAGTGGCAGTGGGCATAGTTCCGTGGCGCCTTCGGGCCTCCTCCACAAGGGATGTACTAACGCAGGCTAAGGCGCGGACATTTGCGTCTTTTGCAATAATTCTGACCAGATAATCCTTCACGCCTGTGCTCCCATGATCTTATTTGAAAGCAAAAATAGCACATATATGAACCCCTTGGTAGCAAAAAGTGGGCGAGGGCTTGATTTCTATTTTACCTTTTTAAATGAATGATTTAAGTGTATGATGGGCTTGATTGAACAGAACATGCTGAATCAAGAGAGGAGTTAAGGGGGGAGAGAATGCAGTCTAGGAGCTATGAAGAAGTGGTTCAATTTCATGGACACAGTTGCCCTGGCTTGGCCATGGGGTACCGTATGACATTGGCCGCCTTGGGAGTACTGGGTGAAAATAAGACTCCCGATGAAGAGCTGGTGGCGGTCGTGGAAAATAATGCATGCGGGGTCGATGCCCTGCAGTACTTGTCAGGGTGCACGTTTGGTAAGGGAAATTTGGTCTTCAAGGACTACGGAAAGCATGTCTACACCATATATGAACGCGCCTCGAAAAAGGGCGTGAGGGTGCTGTTTAAGGCACAGGATCTCCCACAGGAATTGGATAGGGAAAAGCTTGTAAAGTGGATACTGTCAGCGCCCCAGGAACAGGTCGTGAAGATAGAGATGGTTGATATAGAAGAGCCCGAACCAGCAAGAATCATGAAATCTGTGATTTGCGAATTATGTGGAGAGGCGGTAATGGAGACGAGAATCGTGGAGGTAGAAGGCAAGAAGGTCTGCATTCCATGCGCTGAGAAAAGAGAGAAGGTAAATTAACAGTCCAAATATTTGCTTGGGCACCATTGTGCCTAGTGAGGAGGGTGAAACAATGAAAATCGGGATTCCAAAAGAAATCAAGGAGGCCGAGAGACGCGTCGGAGCTACACCAGCCGGTGTAAAGGCTTTCATTGACCATGGACACCAAGTGTTCGTGGAAAGGGGTGCAGGTATCGGCTCGGGTTTCAAAGATGAGGAATACATCAAGGCAGGTGCCAACATCCTTGATAGGCCGGAGGATGTGTGGGCGGAAGCCGACATGGTGATGAAGGTAAAGGAACCCATCGGCCCTGAATTTGACAGAATGAAACCCGGGCAGATATTGTTCACTTACCTGCACTTGGCAGCTGACAAGGAGCTAACAGAGAAATTGCTGGAACGTAAGATCGTCGGGGTTGCGTACGAGACCGTCCAACTTGATGACGGCTCCTTGCCGCTGCTGTCGCCAATGAGTGAGGTTGCAGGTCGCCTGTCTGTTCAGATGGGGGCTTACAGCCTGGAGGCAAAAAATGGAGGTATGGGGATTTTACTGTCAGGCGTATCAGGTGTTCGCCCCGCACGTATCACCATCATCGGGGGTGGAGTAGCGGGGTTTTCGGCTGCCATGGTGGCGGTAGGCATAGGGGCCAGGGTGTCAATCCTTGACAAGAACCCTCTCAGGCTGCGGTATTTAGAAGATATTACGGATTCGAGGTTGGTTACAATCATGTCCAACCCTGCAAACATTGAGGAAGAATGCATAAATAGTCATCTTGTTATTGGGTCAGTGCTGATACCTGGTGCCAGGGCTCCCAAGCTTATTTCAAGAGACCTAGTGCGGCGAATGATGCCCGGATCAGCCATCGTGGATATCTCTATTGACCAAGGGGGCTGCTGCGAGACATCACACCCTACTACCCA